>JAEZEU010000233.1 GCA_023432885.1 Pseudomonadota bacterium
TCCGTGCCCGTTCCTTGCGGCAGTTGCTGGAATTCGCGCGCGGCGTGCCGGTGCTGCCGACGCCGAAGGGCGAAAACGTCTTGATCATCACCGGCGCCGGCGGCTCGGGCGTGCTGCTGTCGGACTCTTGCGTGGACAATGGCCTGTCGCTGATGACGATGCCGCCGGACCTCGATACGGCGTTCCGCAAGTTCATCCCGCCGTTCGGCGCGGCCGGCAATCCCGTCGACATCACCGGCGGCGAGCCGCCCATCACCTATATCAATACGGTGAAGCTTGGCCTGTCGGACGATCGCATCCACTCGCTGATCCTCGGCTACTGGCACACCATCGTCACCCCGCCCATGGTATTCGCCCGCAACATGGTCGAGGTGAAGAAGGAGATGGAGGCCAAGGGCTTCGTGAAGCCGATCGTGGCCTCGCTCGCCGGCGACGTCGAAGTCGAGGAAGCCGCCGAGTATCTCTACCAGAACGGCATTCCGGCTTATGCGTATTCAACCGAAATGCCGGTCGAGGTGCTCGGCGCCAAGTACAAGTGGGCGCGGGGCGCGGGCCTTCTGTAGAACTGAGACGTCATTGCGTGAGCGTAGCGGACGAAGCAATCCATTTATCTCAGTGGATAAGTGGATTGCTTCGCTGCGATCGCAATGCCGGTGTTTTCGAGCTGTGCAGACAAGGCGTGAGTGGCCCGCCATCCGGCGGGCGCCCCTCACAGATTTGAAAGCTGCAGAAGCTTGCGGTCACCGATCCAGGTCTTCGCAAGGTCGGCCTCCGCCTTGCGCGACGCCGCACGATCGCCGCGTGCCTTATGCAGTTGGGCCAGCCCGTAGTATGACCAGCCGTTGGCCGGCGCCCGGCGGAGCGCCAGCTCGAACTGCTGCTTCGCCTCGCCATAGCGGCCCGCCTGCAGCAGCGCTGCGGCAAGCGACTGACGGATCGGATAGTACCAATAGGGCGGCTCGGTATAGGGCAAGGCGTCCTGCAGGTCGGCAGCTTTCTCGAACAGCGCGACGGCGTTGCGCTTGTCGCCTTTGGCCTGGGCGACGCGCGCCAGGATCATCGTGCGTGCGATGCGAAGGACTTCCTGTGCAGGGACATTCGATTCCTTCAGCAACTTGAAGTCCGAATTTCGATCCAACGTCTCGATCGTGTCGGCTGCCGCTGTCGCACCCGCAAAGTCGCCGCGCTTGGCCAGCGCCACGCCCCGGGCATATAGCCATATCCCCTTCACGTAGGGGATGGCATCGCCCGGATCGGACAGCGTCAGGATCGCCTCGGGAGAACTGAACTGGGCATGCGCGAAATAGGGTGCTGCCTTGACCGGCTGCGCTATCGCGATGCCGCGGGCGGCCTCGTCCGGAATGAGCTTGTCCAGCTTCTCCGCGGCGGCAATCACGGTCTCGCCGTCGCCGGCCATTTGCGCCGACGCCATCACGAAGTGAACATTGTGCGGGTAGTAGCCCATCCGGTAGACGCCCAGCGGCGCTTTGGTTTCATCAAGGTATTTTTCGTCGACCTTCACCGCAGTCTTGTTGTCTTGCAGCGCGTCGAGATAGCGCCCGACGCGATAATAGATGTGGCTCGGCATGTGCACGAGATGGCCGGCGCCGGGGATCGCGCCGCGCAGCCGGTCTGCATAGGGCTCGGCCCGCTTCGGCCGGTCCGATGCCTCGACGGCGTGGATATAGAAGTGGATGGCGCCGGGATGGTTCGGATTGCGCGTCAGCACGCGCTCCAGTGTCGGCACGATCGGTGCGCTCTGCGGGTTGGCTTCGCGTCCGCCCGGTTTCCAATAGTCCCAGGGGCTGAGGTCCATCACCGACTCCGCGTAGAACGTGGCGATTTCATCGTCGTCGGCAAACTGTGACGCTACCTTGCCCATCTCGGTTGCGTAGGCCTGGTCGAGCGGCGGACGGGCGGCTTTCGGATCGTTGCTGTAGCGCACCGCCAGAGCGTTGATCAGCGCCTGCTCGCGCGGGCTTGCCTTGCCCGCGAGCGCCTTCGCCTTCTGCGCGGCGGCATAGGCAGGCGCAACCGCATCCTCCTGCATCGGAAGGTTGATGTTCGGACCGAGCACCAGGGCCTCGCCCCAGAAGCACATGGCGCAGTCTGGATCGAGCTTCTGCGCCTTGCGGAACGCGCGCTGCGCCTCGCCGTGGTTGAAGGCGTAGGCCAGGCGCAGGCCCTGATCGAAATAGGCCTGGGCCTGATTGTTGGCGGTCGTGATCTTGTAGGTGATGGAGCCGAGGCCATTCCACAGCGGCGGCTCGGTGTCCCTGAACGCTGACGCAGAGGAGGCTGCGCTCATCTCGGCGCGTGGCACTTCGGTCTGCGCCAGGCGGAGCATCATGCGCGGCGGGCCGCTTGCGGCGATCGACCCGCAGAGCGGGTTGTCAGGATTAGCGAGAGATAAGTCCGCCGCGGCGGTGGCGCCCGCGTCGGCGAGGGTAGCGGCACCGCCGGCAAGCAGTGCGGCCAATGCCGTCCCTGCCAAAGCTGCGGCAGCCGCGGAAGCGAGAAACCTGTGCGATCGCTTGGATGTGGGCATGCCGTACTCCATCAGCTGGCGTAGACGACCACCCCGGTGCGCGTGGTCGATGCTGATGGTGCGGATGGCGTCTTGCCAGCCACAAGGTCGTGAACACACCACATCGTCAGATGCATAGATCGGTGGCGGAAGCCCCTGTCTGGACAGTGCCGGATTTTTTGGCTGATATGCGGTCAAATGACGCAGTAACCCTCGGCGTCAGCCGCGTATCGGGAGAAAATGCCAAATGATTCCGTTGCATAGGCGCCTGTTTGGCGCAGCCGTCGCGCTTACCATTGCAGCCGGCAGCCCCGCGTTCGCACAGCAACTCGAGCTCAAGTTGATGGCGCCGGCCGCGCCGGGCGGCGGTTGGGATCAGACCGCCCGCTCGATGCAGCAAGCCCTTGTGGCCGCCGGGATCGCGCGCAGCGTCCAGGTCACCAACGTGCCGGGCGCCGGAGGCAGCGTCGGAATCGCGCAATTCGTCAACGGCGCCAAAGGCGACGGTAACCAGATGATGGTGAACGGCTTCGTCATGGTTGGCGCGCTGGCCATGAACAAATCGCCGGTAACGCTCGATCAGGTGACGCCGATCGCGCGCCTCACCGAGGAGACCCAGGTGATCGTGGTGCCGGCGAGCTCACCGATCAAGACGGCGCAAGATCTTGCTGCCGCGGTCAAGGCCGATATCGCCAAGGTCACCTTTGCCGGCGGTTCCGCCGGCGGGGTCGACCATGTGATGGCGGCCTTGTTCGCCGGCGCGGTCGGCGCCGATGCGAAGAAGGTCAACTACGTTCCGTTCTCCGGAGGCGGCGAGTCACTGGCGGCCATCCTTGGCGCGAAGGTCACCGCAGGCATTTCCGGCCTCAGCGAATATGAAGGGCAGATCAAGTCCGGCAAGCTGCGCGCGATCGGCGTGTCGTCGGAAAAGCGGCTGCCGGGCGTCGATATCCCGACCTTCAAGGAGCAGGGGATCGATCTCGTGCTCGCCAACTGGCGTTCGGTGGTTGCGCCTCCCGGCATTACGGCCGAACAGCGCAAGACCCTGAGTGACGCCGTGGAGAAGATGGTCAAGTCCGATCCCTGGAAGGACATTCTCAAGCAGAAGGGCTGGGATAATGCCTATCTCGGCGGTGACGCTTTTGCCGATTTCCTGAAGAAGGAAAATGCGCGGGTCACCGACGTTCTGAAGTCGGTCGGCCTCGTTAAATCATGACGCCGGATAATCACTCCGGCGCATCTCCAGGTGTTCAGGTGCCGCGGCGCGTCGATAGCGCCGGTGTCGTGATCGCGGTTGCGCTCGCGGCGCTTGCGGCAGTGCTTGTATTCGACGCAAGCCGCCTGTCGTCTGCAGCAATGTACGGCGTGGGACCGCAGGCGATGCCGCTCGTCGTCGCTGCCGGTCTTGCGCTTCTCGCGATCGGCAATTTCATCGATGCGCTGCGCGGCAACCTGCCGCCGCGCGAAAGCGCCGATCCCAGGCCCGTACTGCTGATCCTCGCCGGGCTGGCGCTTCTGATCGCCATCATCGGCCTCGGCGGCGGATTTATCCTTGCAACGTCAGCGCTGTTCGTCGCGACCTCGGCGGCATTCGGACGGCGCTCGATTTTGATCGATTTTGCTATCGCCATCGTGCTGAGCACGCTTGTCTCTCTTGCCTTCGACAAGCTGCTGACCTTGAGCCTTCCTGCCGGGCCGCTGGAGCGACTGCTGTGATGGACACGTTCGCAGCCCTGGCGCACGGCATGGCCGTCGCGCTGCAGCCGATGAACCTGCTCTATGCCCTGATCGGCGTGTTCCTCGGCACCGCGGTCGGCGTGTTGCCGGGCATTGGACCTGCGCTGACGGTGGCGCTGCTGTTGCCGGTGACCTACAAGCTCGATCCCGGCGGGTCCCTGA
>JAEZEU010000415.1 GCA_023432885.1 Pseudomonadota bacterium
GTGCCAGCACCGAGCCGGCGATGCCGCTGGGCGAGCCCTTGACCACCGCACCGAGATAGGCGGCGAAGGTGAACAGCGGCCCCGGCACCGCCTGCGCCGCACCATAGCCGGTAAGAAAAACGTCGTCGCTCACCCAGCCCGGCGCCACCACCGCTTCGCGCAGCAGCGGCAGCACGACATGACCGCCGCCGAACACCATCGCGCCGGAGCGATAGAAGGCCTCGAACAGTGCGATGCCGGAGGACGGCGCATGCCGCGCCAGCAGCGGCAAGCCCGCGAGCAGGATGATGAAGACAGTCAGCGCGACGAAGCCCGCCGTGCGCGACACCGGCATCGCGATGTGGCTCACTCCGTTGGCCTGCCCGGCGCGGCACAGCAGCAGCCCCGCAATGCCGCCCAGCAGGATCGCGCCGATCTGCGCCAGTGCGGACGTGGAGAACAGCAGGATCACGGCGGCGATGCAGGCAATCGAGGCCCGCTCCTTGTCGGGCGCGAGCGAGCGCGCCATGCCCCACACCGCCTGCGCCACGATCGCGACCGCCACCAGCTTCAGTCCATGCACCAGCCCCGCTCCGGTCGGCCCGCCCAGCGCGCTTGCCCCGAAGGCGAACAGCACCAGCGCAATCGCCGATGGCAAGGTAAAGCCGGTCCACGCGGCAAGCGCGCCAGGATAGCCGGCGCGCATCAGCCCGATTGAGAAGCCGACCTGGCTGCTCGCCGGACCCGGCAAGAACTGGCACAGCGCCACGAGGTCGGCATAGGCCTGCTCGTCCAGCCATCTGCGCCGCACCACGAACTCGTCGCGAAAATAGCCGATATGTGCGATCGGCCCGCCAAAACAGGTCAGTCCCAACCTGAGGAAGATAACGAACACTTCCAGAGGAGAGCCGGCGGGCCGCGCCGATGAGGAAGGCGCATCAGTATTCGTCATCGGAACGGACCGTCAATTGCGCTGTTTACCCGGTGGCTGCTGCAACGGGTTCCTCAAAGGTATCAGACAGGAGACGAGCCATGGCAAGTGCCGCCGATAGAGATCCCCGTCACCACATTCACAATATGCAGAAGGCCCTCGCCGATGTGCAAACCCACATGCGGGAGGACATCGACAAGGTCGATGAACCCAAGTTCAAGGCCATGTTCGAGACGTCGGCGGAGGTGCTGGGCGGCCTGATCAAGGCCTTCGACGACTACGAGAAGAAGAACGAGGCGGCTTGGCGCAGATAGCGGCAGCTCATTGCGGCCGGCGAATGCCGCCGCCTTTCGATCTGCCCGCAAAATACGGATTGAGGATGCATTGCGCCGCACGGCCCCGGGCCGAGAGGCGGCACTGGTCCATCGACGTGTAGCCGCATGCGATGTAGTTGCCCGTGATGCCGTAGGTCTGCAGGCAAACCGGGTAGCGCGGGTCGTAGGTCTGACCGCGCACCGGCGATGGCGTCAGCGCCGCGGCAATCATGGCGGCCAGTGCCGCTATTGTCAGTGCCGGTGGTCTCATTGCCGGCAATATCAGTGTCACCAATGTCGGTGCTGCGATCGTGCGCATCGGAAATGACCTGCGGTTTCTTCGATGAAGTTAAGCCCGGCTTAACATTCATTTCAATGTCCAGGCCACCACGCGTTTCAGGAGCGAGCGCGAGCGCGTATGCTGGTGCCATGGCCAATAGCATATGGACACTCGAGCAATTCACCTGCCCCAGTTGCGGGATGAATTACACGGCGACCAGGGAAGAGCTGCAGAGCAAGCGCTCCGGCAGTTTCGCCTGCATCGTCTGCGATGCCGAAGTTCATAGCTGGTCGGGCCGCCAGGATTTCTTCGACTGGACGGCTCAAAGGATGTCCGCACCCGTGTTTGGGCGGAAGCGCTGAGGCGCGAGAAGCGGCATCCAGCCTCCGACAAATTTCTTCCACCTGACCAGTTGCGAGGGGCGGAGTGCGCCTCTCTCTCTTCTTCGTCGTGGCTGCCATAATCGCAAAGGCGCCAACGACGACCAGCGGCAGTCGTCCGGTCGTCCGCTTCCGGTCTGCGAGTGTCGTTGCGCCGCGGGCTCCCCGATCGCGCCAGAAGCTTTTCCATCGCCTTGGCCGGCTTGGCGATTTCGTGCGTGTGCGTTGCGGCGGGACCCGTTGGACAGCACCCGTCTGCCGTCATGTGGCGCGAATGAAACTCTTCCCTTTGCCATTCGCATGACAAACCGTGGGCGCAACGATAATCTCACCACAACCAGAACATACGGGAGGATTGGCATGCCAGAGGCAATGGTCGCGTCACGTGCTTCGGACTCCAGCAGCGCGGCAACGCAAAACGTCGATGTCGCCGTGGTCGGTGCCGGATTTGCCGGCCTCTATCTGCTGCATCGCCTGCGCAAGGCAGGCTTTTCGGCCGTCGTACTCGAGGAAGCCGGCGACGTCGGCGGCACCTGGTACTGGAATCGCTATCCCGGCGCCCGCTGCGACATCCAGACCATCGATTACAGCTATACGTTCGATCCAGAGCTCGAGACGGCGTGGAAGTGGTCGGAGAAATACGCCACCCAGCCGGAGATCCTGCGCTATCTCGGCTTCGTCGCCGACCGCTACGACCTGCGGCGCGATATCCGCTTTGGCACCAGGGTGACCTCGGCGACTTGGGATGAGGCGGCCCAGCGCTGGCAGATCGCGACCGACAAGGGCCGCAAGGTCTCCTGCCGCCATTACATCATGGCCACCGGCTGTCTCTCCACGCCCAAGCCGCCGGAGATCGACGGCGTCAAGGATTTCAAGGGCGAAGTCTATTTCACTGGCCGCTGGCCGCATGACGGCGTCAAGCTCGCGGGCAAGCGCGTTGCCGTGATCGGCACGGGATCGTCAGGCATCCAGGCGATCCCGCTGATCGCGGAAGAGGCTGCGCAGCTGACCGTGTTCCAACGCACGCCGAATTTTGCCTTGCCGGCCCATAACGGCGCACCGCCGGCCGACCGCCTTGCGGCGCTGGAAGGTGATCGCGCCGCTTATCGCGAGCAGGCGCGCATGTCGATGACCGGCGTGCCATATCCGCAACAGACGGTGGTGAGCTGGCAATTGAGCGACGCCGAGCGCCGCGAGCGCTTCGAAGCCGCATGGGCCGCCGGCGACCTCGTCCACATCCTGACCCAGCTCTGGGCCGACCAGGGCGTCGATGCCGACGGCAACAAGCTTGTGGCCGACCTGATCCGCGAGAAGATCCGTACCATCGTCAAGGATCCCGAGACCGCCGACGCCCTGACCCCGCACGATCATCCGTTCGGCGCCAAGCGTCCCTGTCTCGATACCAATTACTATGCCACCTACAACCGCCCCAACGTCGCGCTGGTAAATCTGCGGGCCGAGCCGATCAAGGCGATCACGGCGACGGGCATCATCACCGACAAGCGCAGTTTCGACGTCGACGTCATCGTGTTTGCGACCGGCTTCGACGCTATGACCGGCGCGATCATGGCTGTGCATCCCGTCACCGGCCGCGGCGGCAAATCGTTGTCCAATGTCTGGGCGGGCGGGCCGCAGACCTATCTCGGCCTCACCGTCGCAGGCTTCCCGAACTTCTTCATGATCACCGGCCCCGGCTCTCCCTCCGTGCTGTCGAACATGGCGGTGTCGATCGAGCAGCACGTCGACTGGGTGGTCGAGCGGCTGGCGGCATTGCGCGAGGCCGGCTTCACGACGATGGAAGCCACCGACACCGCGCAAGCCGGATGGGCGCAGCACATGGCCGATTGCTCGATGCTGACGCTGCATCGCCTGGCCAACACCTGGTACACGGGCGCCAACGTACCCGGCAAGGCGCAAGGTGTTATGCCCTATACCGGCGGCGTCGGCCCCTACCGCAGCATCTGCAACGAGGTCGTCGCACGCGGCATGCTCGGCTTCAGACTGTCCGGGCCCGAGGTCGCCGAGCAGTGCAATGACGGCGAGATCGTGCGGCTGCAGCCGGACGTGCGGCTGGTGCTGGGCCTCCTCGCGCAGTTGAACCTGCCGCCAATCGAGACGATGGGCGCGCAAGGCGCACGCGACTTCCTCAATGAGTTCAACAAGGCTCGTCCGTTCGGCCGCCCCGTCGGCGAGGTCGGCGACGGCATGCTGATGGGCGCCGACGGCCCGCTGCCTTACAAGCTCTACCGACCGGCGACGCCGGGACCGCATCCGATCGTGGTCTATTTCCACGGCGGCGGCTGGGTGTTTGGCGACCAGCAATCCGACGATCCGTTCTGCCGCGACATGTGCCGCCGCACCGACATGATTTTTGTCAGCGTCGGCTATCGCCATGCGCCGGAGCATCGTTTCCCCGCTGCGGCGGAAGACGGCTATGCGGCAACGCGCTGGATCGCCGAGCATGCCGCCGAACTCGGCGGCACGGCGGGGCCGGTGCTGGTCGCAGGCTGGAGCGCGGGCGGCAATATCGCCGCTGTCACCTGCCAGCTCGCGCGCGACCGCGGCGGACCCGAGATCGCGGGCCAGCTCCTGATCTGCCCGGTTACCGACTGCACCTTCGACCGTCCGTCCTATATCGACAACGCGGCAAACTATTTCCTGACGCGCGGACTGATGTTCTGGTTCTGGGACCTCTACTGCTCGCCCGCCGACCGCACCGATCCGCGCGCCTCGCCGCTGCGCGGCAGGCTCGCGGGCCTGCCGCCGGCATTCATCACGACGTGCGAGTTCGATCCGCTGCGCGATGAAGGCGTGGCCTATGCGGAAGGACTTGCCGCCGCCGGCGTACCGGTCGAGCAGCTCAAGGCGCGAGGCCACTTCCACTCGTCCTTCACCATGGTCGACGTGGTGATCACGGGTGTGCCCGGCCGCATCAGGATGGCCGAAGCGCTGCGCCGCTTTGCCGGCTTGCCGCCGGAGGTGAAGCCGCGCGACGAAGGCCGTCCGAAGCTGCAGGCGGCAGCGGGATAACGCGCGGACAGCTGCTGCTGCGCCATGACACGGCGCAGCAGCAGCAAGTGCGTACGGCTTACTTCGTGAACCTGGGCCTTGACGACGATGTCGGCGGCGTTTCTGCGGCCGGCTGAAGATTGAACGTCAGCCAGACGTTCCAGCCCGCTGGCCGATGTTCATTGGCGAATTCGCCGTAAGCTTTCAGGTTCAGATACCCCTGCATGTCTCCCACCGGAAAAATGTAGCCGACCTGCGGGCCGACGCCGGCGACCCGCGACTGGAAGCAGCCGACGCGATCGCCGGAGCCGCTGTCGCAGCCGATCTCCTGATAAAGGTAACCGACGAGGCCGACCTGCCACTGCTTGGTCAGGAATTGCGACGCGCCCCAGTCGAGATGCATGTCCACGCCGCTTTGATATTGCGTAGCAGGGTTGATGAAGTTGTAGGTGAATCCGAGTACCGCCGAAAATTCATGACCGGTCTTTTGGTCGAAATAGGTGTAGCCGCCGCCGGCGTCGATCGCCCAGTGCCCGATCCCGAGGTTTGCGAGACGGGTTGACTGATAGGCCCCGACCGGAATGTCACCGGTAATATAGGCCATGTAGTTGTGAACACCGGCATTCCATTTCAGCTGGAGCATCGGGAGCAGATCGCCGAATGCGATGAGCGAGTTGTCGATGGTGTCGAAGCGCGAGAAGGGGAACGTGCCACCGCCCGGCCCCGTCACGGTCCCCGCAAGCGATCCCGCAAGCGACGTTGAATTCGCCCCATAGATTGCCATCAGGGAGGCTTGGGCCTGCGCGCCCAGCACCGGCGTCGCAAAGGTGTAGGTCCCGGCTACAAGGCCAAGGTTCACATTCGCATTGATGTTGGCGTTCACGTTGACGTTCAGATTCGCGGGGATGCCGCCGATCGTGATCTCGCGCGCCCGCGCCACGTCGGCGCCGGCGGAAACCGAGGTGTGGTAGTAGATCGAGGTCACTGACCAGCCAGGCTCCTTTTGAGGAACGGCCGCGAGGCTGCCAAAAAATCCCGGTAACCAGAAACTGACGCCGCCCTCATCGGCGTGCGCCGCCTGAGGGATCATGAGCAAGGCGGCAATTGCCGCGGCGCCTAGCCACAAAACGAAACCAGCCCTCGGTAACGATTTCCTGCGCTTCATCGCCGATCTCCCACGCTGTACGGCCCTGCTGTCAGCCAAAGAATGGTCGGGCCGCGTGATTACACGGAGACGAGCAGAAGCTACCACAGCGCGAGGTTGTGAAATCGGCGATTTCTCGGCTTGTGCTTCCTTCGCGCGACGTTGTGCCTTCAATGCCACAAGTCCACGAGTGCGCGCCTGCTGTTCTCCGGATTCCACCCTACGCCGCACGATGTGCGCTCACCGTAGATCGCTCTATATGCCCAATGCAGGGCAAATCTCGCAGTTCGATCGGGCTCACAAGAAGTGTCGCCTCTCGTTCGTCCGACGGAAGTCCAGATTTTGCCAGGAGACTGCCCTGTCGGCGGCGCGGCGCTTTGATTCCAGGCGCCCCTTGGCCGTTGATCTAGATCAAGGGCCGATCGATCAAACATCGCTCAACTGACGCCGTAGTGAACGGCAAGCCTACCGCGAAAGCCTCCGTGAAATCTCCTATGCGTGGGCACGCAACAATCGCTGCATGCCGACGCTTGATCCCGCGACCCGCGAAGTAACAACTCGACAGCTCAGAGCCAGCAATTGATCCGGAAGCAATCGGAGAATTTTGCCATGAGTATGCGTAACCTTGTCTGGACGAGCGCAGTCGCGCTGTCCACCACTATGACGATCGCAACTTCGCCTGCGCCCGCTCAGCAGCAGCCGCAACAACAACGACCACCAAACATCCTCGTGATCATGGGTGACGATGTTGGCTGGTTCAACATCGGCGCTTACCATCGCGGAATGATGTCGGGCAAGACGCCGAACCTCGACAGGCTGGCGTCTCAAGGAATGATGTTCACCGACTATTATGCCGAAGCGAGTTGCACCGCTGGGCGCGCCAATTTCATCACCGGTCAGCTACCCATCCGCACGGGTCTGACGACCGTCGGTCAGGCCGGTGCCGACGTTGGCATCCCGGATCAAGCGGTGACGCTTGCCACTGCCCTGAAGGCACAGGGTTATGCGACTGGTCAGTTCGGCAAAAACCATCTCGGCGACCTCAACAAATATCTGCCGACGGTGCACGGATTCGATGAATTCTTCGGCTACCTGTATCACCTCGACGCGATGTCCGATCCGTACTGGTATTCGTTTCCAGTCAACCAGGATTACTACAACAAATACGGCCCGCGCAGCCTGATCCACAGCTACGCGACCGACAATGACGACGCCACCGAGATGCCGCGCTGGGGCAAAGTCGGCAAGCAGAAGATCGTCGACGAGGGTCCGTTGCCGCCGTTCCCCGATATGTCGAACGTGCCGAACATGCATGACCTGCCGTTCCTGAAGCCGAAATACGACATGACCACCTTCGATGAAGTATTGGTCAAGGCCTCCAGCGACTTCATGGACAAGGCAAAGCGTGACGGCAAGCCGTTCTTCGTCTGGCACAATACGACCCGCATGCACGTCTGGACTTTCTTGCCGAAGAAATACAGCGCGATGCAGAACTCCGACACTAACTATGGTCTCGAGGAAGCCGGCATGGCGCAGCTGGACGACAGCGTCGGAGCCCTGCTGAAAAAGATCGACGATTTGGGCGAGGCCAACAATACCATTGTCATCTTCACGACGGACAACGGGGCCGAAGTCTTCACTTGGCCGGATGGCGGCATGACCCCGTTCAAGGCCACCAAGGGGACAAGCTTCGAAGGCGGCTTCCGGGTCCCGGCCATCATCCGCTGGCCGGGCCGCATCAAGCCGGGCTCAGTCGAGAATGGCATCTTCTCCGGGCTCGATTGGTTTCCGACCCTGACCGCCGCGGCAGGAAACGCGAACATCACCGACCAGCTCCTGAAGGGAGTGTCGCTGGACGGACGGACCTACAAGAACCACCTGGACGGTTACGACCAGATGGATCTGCTGACCGGCAAGGGACCCTCAGCTCGCCACGAGATCTTCTATTTCGCCGGCCCCCAGCTCGGTGCCCTTCGGCATGACGACTTCAAAGTCCAGTTCTTGCAGCAGCCATACGGCTGGCCTGGCGAGAAGGTCACGACCGACATGCCGACCATGGTCAACATCCGCCAGGACCCGTTTGAGCGCACGCCATCAATCCGCGGCCAGACCCTGAACGACATGGGCGGAGGCTACATGAACGATTTCATGGCGCGCGAATTCTGGCGGTTCGTGCTCGCGCAGCAGGCTGTCGCCCAGTTGGCACAAACGGCCATCGAGTACCCGCCGATGCAGGCGCCCGCGAGCTTCAACCTTGAAGCGGTAAAGAGGCAGGTCGAGCAAGCGATCAGGTCGCATCCAGGGCAGTAGTCAGGCCCGACCTTTCGACCTTCGGACGCTCTCCCGAGAGCGCCCTAAGGACCTCCCGCCCATGCAGGGCCCCGCAAGCGATCCGGACCTGTTTGGCTGGTTCTCTGAAGCGCGCTCAAGGTGGTCGATGAGTATTTGGGTCTGGCCAGAGACATCCCAGCCGGCCCGCGCCCAACTCACGCAATTCTAATGCCAAAGCGGCGCCGACCATTCTTCGAGAAGTGCAGTTGCGCGGCGTACCTGAAGGAGGCCTGCGACGTGAACGATCGTACCCCCCAGACATCCGATCTGCAGTTGATGCGCCGCTGTATCGGACTTGCCAAATCTGCGCGGTCGAACGGCGAATATCCGTTTGCCGCCGTCATCGGGCGGCATGGCGAGTTCGTTTGTGAAGCCTCAAACATGGTGCGGCGTAACGGCGACGTGACCCGTCATGCCGAGATGGTTGCCTTGTCAGCAGCTCAGCAGAGATTGCGCACCATTTCGCTCAACGGCTGCACGCTTTATTCGACCGTCGAACCTTGCGCGATGTGCGCCTACGCCATCCGCGAAAGCAGGATCGGAAGGGTGATATTCGGGCTGCAATCACCCGTCATGGGCGGCCATTCGCGCTGGAATATCCTGAGAGACGGCGCACTGTCGTCCGTTATGCCCGAAGTATTCGCGCCACCACCTTACGTGCTCGCCGGCTGCCTGTGCCATGAGGTTCGCAAGCTCTTCCGCACGCAGCGCCCCCTCGCGTGGCAGGTTATCAAGCATCGTCGGATATTCGTCGAGCAACTCGACGGCATTGAACCAGACGCCGCTAGCTCCGAGCCGGTAAATCAATGGAAGCAACGATTGGCAGGTTGGGCAAGAAGCCAGATCATCGACCGGCTCTGGCGCCCCAGGTCGATGGACGGCGGGAATCAGCAGCAACCATATTGACCAGCTCCGCTGGGAGATTGAGATGAGAGCCGACAGTTCGCCATCCGGAATCAACCGCCGCGTGCTGCTTTCAAGCCTCGCCTTGCTTCCTGCTTTGTTTGGCGCCCCCGCTCCGGCGGCAGCTCAAACGCAGACCGCGCAAGGCAATTTATTGGACTCGTGGAACGACGGGCCAGCCAAGCGGGCGATACTGGAGTTCGTGCGTGCCACCACCGACCAATCCGATGCAAACTTCGTTCCGCCGGAGGAGCGGATTGCCACGTTCGACCAGGACGGCACTCTATGGGTCGAACATCCCATCTATTCGCAAGTTGTATATTGCTTGGACCAGGTGCCCACCGCCGTCGAGAAGGACCCCGAACTCAGGAATGTGGAGCCGTTCAAGACGATCCTCTCCGGCAATCGCGGGGCGATTGCGACGCTATCGCTGCATGACCTTGAAAAGATCGTTGTTGCCACTCTCACCGGGATGTCGGTGGATGAGTTCGGGGCGGAGGTCGGAAAGTGGATAACGAATGCGAAAGACGAGCGCTGGAAGCGCCCGTACACGGACCTTATCTATCAACCGATGCTTGAGGTCATGCAGCACCTGCGCAGCAACGGTTTCAGAACCTACATCGTGACCGGCGGCGGACAAGACTTTGTGCGTGTTTATAGCGACCGCACCTACGGCGTCCCGCCTGAACAGGTGGTGGGTACCGCGGGCGGCACCAAGTTCGCTTACCACAAAGACGGCACGCCATTCCTCACCAAAGAGCCGAAGCTGCTCCTGAACGACGATAAGGCCGGGAAGCCGGAAGGCATTCATTTGATGATTGGCCGACGGCCCCGCGCGGCCTTTGGAAATTCAGACGGTGACCGGGAAATGCTGGAATATACGGGCGCCGGCCCCGGCGCGCGGCTGATGATGTTGCTCCTGCATGACGATGCGAAGCGCGAATACGCATATGGTCCGGCTCAAGGCCTTCCTGAAACCAAGATAGGAACGTTTAGCCAGTCACTCTATGACGAAGCGAAGAGGAAGAATTGGACGGTAATCAGCATGAAGAATGATTGGAAACGCGTGTTTGCTTTTGAAGCTTGAAGTCTGACTCGATGCTGTGGACCCTCGTTGACTCCGCACGCGTGCGCCGTAGATAAGTCTATCTGTCAGGACCTCGTCCGCGGCCTATGACGAAAGCGGCGCCAGTCCCTTCCAGTCGAAAATGATGCCGTGGCCGGACCGCGCCGGCGCCAGCGCCATGCCCTTATCGAGCACGAGCGGGTGCTCGATGTAGCGGTCGAGCCCGAAGCCGTGCGCTTCC
>JAEZEU010000420.1 GCA_023432885.1 Pseudomonadota bacterium
CGGCTTTATCTGCTTCCCGTAATCGAGGACAAGCTCTTGCGCAGGATCCGGTTGATGGCCGCCGCGCTGTTCATCGCGGCGTTTGGAGGAATCGCGTTTGCTGAGGACGGGGTCGACCCCACGGCCGTCAGATCAGAGGACGGAAAGTATTTCGACAAGGAAGGCAATCCGACCTTCAAGGTCGCAGCGGATGGTACCGTCGATTGGTACACCTACTCGGGCTTCCGCCGTTACCACTCGGAATGCCACGTCTGTCACGGCCCGGACGGGATGGGATCGACCTACGCGCCCGCACTGGCGAACTCGCTCAAGACCATGAGTTACGGCGATTTTATCAGCATCGTCGCAAGCGGCCGCAAGAGCGTCAACACGGCGCAGGAGAACGTCATGCCGGCGCTCGGCGATAATCCGAACGTCGCCTGCTACATGGACGACATCTACGTCTATCTGCGCGCCCGGGCCAATAACGCCGTCGGCCGCGGGCGTCCAGCGAAAAGGGAAGACAAGCCGGAAGCCTACACCCAGGCAGAGAACTCCTGCATGGGACAGAAATGATCCTTCGGGGGACGGTGACCACGAGCGTTTGGGTAGCGCCTCAAGAGCGAAAGTGGAGAGCCTGGAATGAAGACGCGCGCTGCTGTCGCATTCGAAGCAAAGAAGCCACTCCAGATTGTCGAGGTTGATCTGGACGGACCAAAGGCCGGCGAAGTACTGATCGAAATCAAGGCGACCGGTATCTGCCACACCGACGCCTACACGCTTGACGGCTTTGACAGCGAGGGGATCTTTCCCTCCATCCTCGGGCACGAAGGCGCGGGCATCGTGCGCGAGGTCGGCCAGGGCGTCACGTCGGTCAAGCCGGGCGATCACGTGATCCCGCTCTACACGCCCGAATGCCGCCAGTGCAAAAGCTGTCTCAGCCAGAAGACCAACCTATGCACCGCGATCCGCGCCACGCAGGGCAAGGGCGTAATGCCCGACGGCACCAGCCGATTCTCCTACAACGGCAAACCGATCTACCATTACATGGGCTGCTCGACCTTCTCGAACTTCACGGTACTGCCGGAGATCGCGGTGGCCAAGATCCGCGAGGACGCCCCGTTCGACAAGAGCTGCTACATCGGCTGTGGGGTGACGACGGGGGTCGGTGCTGTCGTCAACACCGCCAAGGTCACGCCGGGCTCCAACGTCGTGGTATTCGGCCTTGGCGGCATCGGGCTCAACGTCATTCAGGGCGCGAAGATGGTCGGCGCCGACAAGATCATCGGCGTCGACATCAACGATTCCAAGGATGAATGGGGTCGCAAATTCGGCATGACGCATTTCGTTAACCCGAAGAAGGTTGACGGCGACATCGTCCAGCATCTCGTGGGGCTGACGGACGGCGGCGCCGACTTCACCTTTGACTGCACCGGCAGCGTCACGGTCATGCGCCAGGCGCTGGAATGCTGCCACCGCGGCTGGGGCGTTTCCGTCATCATCGGTGTCGCCGAAGCCGGCAAGGAAATCGCCACCCGGCCTTTCCAGCTCGTAACCGGGCGCGTCTGGAAAGGCACCGCATTCGGCGGCGCGCGCGGCCGCACCGATGTGCCGAAGATCGTCGACTGGTACATGACCGGAAAGATCCAGATCGATCCGATGATCACTCACGTCCTCAAGTTGGAGGAGATCAACAAGGGCTTCGATCTGATGCACGAAGGCAAGTCGATCCGCTCGGTCGTCGTGTTCTGAGTCAAATCAAGCACAAGGAGGATAGTCCATGACCGTCCATATCCACCCATCGGTTGACAACGGCGTACAGCAAGGCTCGGGCAGCTTTATCGGCGGCACCCTGGTCTGCAAATGCACTGACAGGCCGGTC
The DNA here is from genome assembly GCA_023432885.1 of Pseudomonadota bacterium. GTDB lineage: Bacteria > Pseudomonadota > Alphaproteobacteria > Rhizobiales > Xanthobacteraceae > Bradyrhizobium. Next base: position 1,862 of record JAEZEU010000420.1, read on the forward strand.
AAGATCAGCATCAGGGGCGACGTCGCTCACAATCATGCCTGCGGATGCACCAAATGCTGGAAGCCTGACGGAGCGATCTTCTCGGTCGTGGCGGTGGTGCCGCGGGAGAACGTGACGGTGCTTGAAAACGGCGACAAGTTGCAGGTTGTGGATCCATCGGCGGTGATACAGCGCTACGCCTGCAAGGCCTGTGGCACGCACATGTACGGCCGCATCGAGAACAAGGCCCACCCGTTCTACGGCCTCGACTTCATCCACCCCGAACTGTTCGAGGAGTCCGGCTCCGCGGCGCCCGGTTTCGCGGCATTCGTGTCGTCCGTGATCGAGTCCGGCGTCAGCCCGTCGGAAATGCCGGCCATCCGTGCGCGACTCAAAGAGCTCGGACTCGAACCCTATGATTGCCTGTCTCCCTCCCTCATGGACGTCATCGCAACCCACGTGGCGCAATCGCGGCAGAAAGCAGCCTGATCCCGCTTCATGGACCGCCGCCGGTAGCACCATTTGCTACCGGCGGATCGCGATCAGCACGAGGACCGATGGCGCTGGTGCCTTGTGTGACACGATGTTGCCATGCTTCCAGGCAGCCATGGAACACATGACCCATAGGCGCGTCCGCTGAAGGGCGACGTTCTCGTCATATACCTCGCGGCCGCCCACACCCCGCCATGCCAAGGCGCTTGCACGTAGTAGCCCTCACGTCTTCGCGTCAGGCGGTCTGAACGCCGCCATCACCTCGGCCATCATCTGCTCCTGTTCTCCCGAATAGCGCGGGGAAAAGTGAAATGGCTCGACCCGACGTACATTGGCTTCCCGCGCGATCTCTCCGGCAGCTGTTGTTGTCAGGTGGCCCCGCTCCTTCGCCAGGACGCCATCGACTCCCGCAAACGCCGCCTCGATAAACAGGATGTCCGCATTCCGAACCAGCGCCACGATAGCCGCACGATTGGCCGGGGTGTCGGCGACATCGGTCACATAGGAAATCTTCTGACCGGTGGTAACCGTCAGGAGATCGCGGAGGCTTGCGAGCGGAAGCAGGCGATCCGCACCAGCCGCCTCACCGATTCGAATCAAATGATCGTCTGCGCGACGCTCGACAACAGCCTCTTTGAGTGAACGCAGCCATGGACCGATTGGCAGCCCGCGCTCCAACAATCGGTTCCTCCATACATTGACATGCGCGGCCTCCTGCAGCGCAAAGGCAAGACAGGGAGTGCCGTGCTCAAGGATCGCGGTGGAGACGCGATGGGTGGGTTCGTCGCAGAGCACGCCGGCAAAGAGCTTGCGAGTGACCGGAGGCTCTGCAGCAAAAGCCTTCCTCAGCTTGAATCGAGCGGTCGAGATGGAATCCGGTGCTTTCAACTCGCTCACAACGAAGACTAGATCGCGCGGATAGGTTTCGACCAAATTCCAGCGATAGGCTTGAAGCTTGTGATAGACGCGCTCGATAAAGCCCGACGGGCCGTAGAGATGCACCGTCTTCTCGTGCCCAACGAGCAAACGAAGCAGATGGTCGAACCCAATGAAATGATCGATATGCGCATGCGAGACAAAGATCCGCTCGATACGCCGTATTTTCCTCGGCGCCAGTGAGCCGATTTCGCCGATATCGAACAGCAGGGTGTGCTTCTCGAACAAGGTCTCCACGTGAACCGTCGGGTCGCCGTAGCGGCCGTTGACCAGGCTGGGATGGAATATCGGTCGCATTGGTGAGCTATTTCCCTATGCCGGTCCAAATGCACATTTGTACGTCGGGCTGCGTCGTTGTTGACGTTCGAACATACCCGATAGTTCAATCCAACTCGGCGCAGCCGACGCACGGTGGCGATCGCGTCGACGGATAGGACCTGTAAGGAGGACGAGGTGGTTTCCAATCACCGCCGTAGCCTGCAGTGAGCCCATGATGCCGACAGCAGCATCCCGACGTCCGCCCCTGGCTCTGCGCAACTTCGTGCAAACTCGCGCGTTCCCAGGTTATGGCGCGATCGGCGATGGACGGAACAGCGCCCGATGTTGAACTATGTGATCTCCTCGCTTGCAACCTTGGCCGTGGTGATCGACCCGATCGGACTTGCGCCCGCCTTCGCCGCCATCACCGTGGGGCTCGACGCGGGGCTGAAACGCTCGCTCGCATTTCGCGCGTCCGCCATTGCCGCCGGTGTCCTGATATCTGGCGCGCTGCTCGGAAACTGGTTCCTAGCCCAGCTCCGCATCGGACTCCCTGCTTTCCAGATTTCCGGCGGCATCCTGTTGTTCAGCGTAGCGACGCGAATGATTTTCGGCGAGCGCATTCGGCAGGAGAGCCGCGATGCCGCGACCGCGGCGCGCGAAAAAATCGCCGATCTTGCCGCTTTTCCTCTCGCCATTCCACTCATCGCCGGCCCCGGCGCCATCACAGCAACCCTTCTGCTGGCGAGCCAGACCGGTGGAAACCCGTGGTGGCTCCTTGCCCTTGTCGTCGTGATCACCGTCGTTGCGGGGATAACGGCAATCTCGCTGCTGCTCGCCGGGCAGCTCGCGCGGCTATTGGGGCGAACAGGTAACATCGTCATAGCGCGCCTCCTGGGTGTCGTCCTCGCCGCATTCGCCGCGCAGTTCGTCATCGATGGCATCAAGGCCGCATTTCACTGGTCGGGATGAGCCGCGCAAAATATCGGCTTAACGGGCCACACCTTGAGGTGCGTTTAGCGGCATGGATGCAGATGTGAATTAGGAACAAGCACAACCGTGTCGGCGTTCTGCAAGCGAAGTCACTCCGGCGGAAGCGCGATCTGCCCGTGCGACTCCGTGCCCTTGCTCGGCGAATTCGCTCAACGGCTGATCCGAATGCATCCCAGCGAATGCGCCCTGCAACAGGACATCACCCGCTCGCAGACATGCACGCCCGCCCCGTCTGGCAGGTCGCGGCGGCGGTTCGTCGCAGAGCAGGCGAACTTTCGCGCTGTTTTAAGGGAGGAACGAATGGCCCGACGCATTTCCGATGAAGCTGCCATGGCGGCGGACAGGAGCTGCTTTGTCATGATCAACATGATGCCGCCTCGAGATCCCGATCAAGACGACGAGGACGAACTGGAAGAGGAGCTGGAGGAAGAACTGGAAGAGGATGAGAACGGCGACGACGAGGCAGTCGTGCGCGAGCCGGGCGATGAGTGAGACGGGCATCGGGTGAAACGCACCTTCGTGCGGAGCGCTGGAGCACGCAAGTGCTGAAGCGCGCTAAGAAGCCGGAACGTCACCACGCAACGCGGAACCAGCTGCGATCTGGCCCGTTCTGTCTGGGACATTTGCAAGCTGGAGGTATTCGATGCGCGCGCTGGCGTGGCGTGGCACAGATGATGTGCTAGACGAACGAGATCTGAACATCGACCACGGGCGCGACACCATTTGCAAAGAGAATGATGGCTGCATCCAAGTGGTGATCTTTCGCTAGTGCAGTTGGAAGACATCATCCAGGGATCGGCCACAGTGCCTGCGCATCGCCTTCGATCGCGCTGGATTGCCGCTGCCGAGCTCGGTCTGATCAGCAGCACTTTCTCGACGATCGTCAGCCAGCTGTTTGCCGCGCGCATCGGCCGCGACGCTTGGGTCGATTGGATGACGGTCGCCGCGATCCCGCTTCGTGATTGGGGCATCAGCGCCGAGCCCTCGTGGAGCACCATTCTCGCGGGGATTGCCTTTCACCAATGGGCGGACTTTTCCTGGGCCGTGGTGTTCTTCGGCGTGCTCGGCCGCTGGACCGCCGGACTCGGCCCGCTCGGCATTCTGCCCCTCGCCCTTGCCTGGGCGGTGTTTTCATCCGCCGCGGAATGGTTCCTGCTGGTGCCGTTATTTCCATTCTGGCAGCCGCTGTTCACACTACAGCAGCCCTATTGGATCGGTTTGCTCGTGCACGGCGCTTCCGCTGTGGTGTATCCGCTGTTCGCTTGGCTGCGCTGGCCGCCCGGCGCCGCCCCTGAGAATGATGTCCGTTTCGCGAAGGCGTGGGCGACTGGCCTGTTCGCAGTGGTGATGTTGCTGGGGTGTCTTGCGCTATTGGGCGCTTATGGGCGCGAGGTGCCCTGGATGGGGCGAGATCGCGAAGCCGACCAGACCTACATCCGCCATATGACCGCGCATCATGCGCAAGGCATCGTACTGGGACGCCTGGGCTCCGAACGCGCCCGGGATCCGCACTTGCGCGCTCTCGCAATGCTGATCGTCGCGAGCCAGACTGGAGAGAGCAGGATCTTCGATACCTGGTGGCAAAGCTGGTTCGGAACTTCAATGCCGGACTGCACCGCTGACGAACGCACCGCCATGCCGGGCTATCTCACGTCCGCGCAGATGGAACAGGTCAACGCCGCGCCGGCAGAGCAATTCGACGCGATATTCGTTGCCATGATGACCCTGCATCACAAGGGCGCGGTCAGGATGGCCGATCAGGCATGGCGCGGCACTGGCGACCCGCGCTTGCGAATCATGGCGCATGCGATCCGGCACGGGCAACAAGGCGAGATCGCGCTCATGCATGGGGTAAGCGGCGCTGCAGCCGTCGCCGCAGCCTTCCGCAACATGTTTGCCGATAACGTCAACTAGCACACGGCTTCCAGGCGGGACGACAGCTCTTCCCGTCCGAGCCGGTTCAATTCAATTCAGGAACCGGCATCTCTTGAAACGATTGAGCGCATGGCTGTTGCTCCTGTCCTGAAAGCCAAGCCAGTATGCATCCTACGCAGCTTATGAGGCGCGCCCCTCCCGTGGTGCAAGTGATGCGTGCCGCCATTCTGGGCGGTCCCGGCCAAGCCGGTGTCGAAGCGGTTCGCCGGCCCGAACCGGAATCTCGTCAGGTGCGCATTCGCCTGCAGGGTTGCGGCGTCTGTGCCTCGAATCTTGCGGTCTGGGCCGGACCGGCGTGGGCGACGTTCCCAACCGAACCCGGGGGACTAGGCCATGAGGGCTGGGGCATCGTGGACGCGGTCGGCGATGGCGTCACCGAGTGGTCCGTCGGCGAACGTGTCGCCGCGCTGTCCTATCACAGCTATGCCGAATATGACGTCGCCGATGCCAATGCGCTTGTGCGGTTGCCGCCGGCTCTTGATGAACAGCCGTTTCCAGCCGAGCCGCTCGGCTGCGCGATGAACATCTTTCGGCGCAGCGAAATTTCCGCAGGACAGACGGTTGTCATCGTGGGAATTGGTTTCCTTGGGGCCCTCCTCACTCGCCTTGCCGTCACTGCCGGTGCACACGTCGTCGCAGTTTCCCGACGCCCGTTCTCGCTCGCCATGGGGGTGCGGATGGGAGCAGCCGAAACTATCCTGATCGACGACAACTCGGGCGCGATCGATCGCGTCAAGGCCCTCACCGGAGGCGCTCTGTGCGATCGCGTGATCGAGGCTACCGGCAAGCAGGGGCCCCTGGACCTTGCCGCGGAACTTACCCGCGAGCGCGGACGGCTGGTCATTGCCGGCTACCATCAGGAAGGGCCGAGGCAGGTGAACCTGCAGCTTTGGAACTGGCGCGGAATAGATGTGATCAATGCGCACGAGCGCGATCCGCAGATCTATATCCAAGGCATGACGGATGCCGTTGAAGCCGTCACTTCAGGCCGGCTTGATCCGACCCCGCTTTACACGCACCGGTTTTCTCTCGAGCGATTGGGGGACGCGCTTGATGCCACACGCGATCGTCCAGACGGATTCATCAAGGCGTTGGTGACATGTACATGACGCAAGCCCTAACCAGCGAGTGGCACGGGCCGGAGACAACGCGGCCGCGGCTGGGGTTCCTTGGCGTGGGGTGGATTGGATACCATCGCATGAGGGCGATCGCAGAGACGGGCATGGCCGAGATCGCCGCCGTCGCAGACCCCTCCCCCCAGGTGATCGAAGAGGCGGCACGGCTTGCACCCGATGCGCGGACACTTTCGTCGTTCGACGAACTTCTGGACCAGGATGTCGACGGCATCGTGATCGCCACGCCGACAGCCCTGCATGCGGAACAATCTATCCGCGTCCTGGAGCGAGGTAAGGCCGTCTTCTGCCAGAAACCGCTGGGACGAAACCGTGGCGAGGTCCGCGCAGTGATTGAGGCGGCGCGCTCGGCAAATCGGCTGCTCGCGGTCGACCTTTCCTATCGCTTTACAGAGGCGATGCGCCAAATCCGCCGACTGGTGCAAGCCGGTGAACTAGGAGACGTCTATGCGGCAGAGCTGACCTTTCACAACGCCTATGGCCCCGACAAGCCGTGGTTCTACGAACCGGCCCTCTCGGGCGGCGGCTGCGTGATCGATTTAGGTGTCCACCTGATCGACCTTGCCCTATGGGTGCTGGATTTCCCGAGCGTGGCGCGCGCGTCATCGAGGCTGTTTGCGAATGGCCAGTTGCTTCCCGCGGGCTCCGGTCGAGCCGAGGACTATGCATTTGCCACCATCGATCTGCAGACCGGCGCGGCCATCCAAATGACGTGCTCGTGGCGGCTGCCGGCCGGCCGCGACGCGGTAATCTCCGCAGCTTTCTACGGCACCCGCGGAGGCGCAGCGATGAGGAACATCGATGGCTCATTCTACGACTTCACGGCCGAACTTTACCGTGGAACTTCATGCGAAACCCTGACGGGGCCTCCCGACGCTTGGTTCGGACGGGCGGCCGTGGACTGGGCCGAGCAGCTTGCTGCGGGCAAACAGTACGATCCCGGCGTCGAAGGTTGTGCCGACGTGGCAGCCGTGCTGGACCGGATATACGGCAGTTGAAACAGGCGGGAGCCTCGCTCGCGCCGGGAATCGGCCCGGAATCGGATCGTAGACCTGACTTAAACTGCCCTCCGCGCCATCGCGGCCTTGGTTCAATGGCTGGACGAGCGATTGATGAACTTGTGGAACCGGCTCAGCTCGCCCGACTCGGTCCGATCCTGATGCAGGAATGCCAGATCTTCCTTGTCGAACTTTTCGAAGAACTCGTCCCACTCGATAGGCTCGAGACTTTCGTCGCGCGGTTCAAAATCAAGGCGAAGAATCCCAGGCTCGTGATCACCCGCGGTGCGCTTGACCGTTGCGGGCGTACCGCCGCGCTCCTCGGCCCATCGCCGTATGCTCCCGTGATTTGTTGTTACATTGCCCTTGGACATGGTCTGCCTCCCTCGTCTGGTGGCCTCGTTCCGGTCGGCTAGAACGCGCTGCGGCGCCGATATCAGCTTCAATTCGGCGGCCGCACAAAGCGTTCCCGCATCGACCTTCCTCGGTTGCAGCTCCCTGGACTCAGCCGCCGCGGCGACTTTCATCTTCGTCTTCTTCTCCCCTGTCCTTCTCTATCATCAACATCTTCATCATCCTCTTCATCATCTTCTTCCTATTCCTCATCGTCCTTTACGCTCAGAGATATCGCCAATCCTGCAACCAACATCATCATCTTCTTCCGACGCCGCATCTGCAGATCGTCATCTAGGAACGAACAATCCTATGCGCGCGTTACGGCTCGCAGAAACCGCAGCCAGCGATCCGGTACGCAATGCAACAGACAACCTCATCCAAAAAGGTTCGCGTCGGCATTGTCGGCGTGGGCAACTGCGCCTCCTCCTTCGTGCAAGGTCTCACTCACTACGCGGACGCTCACGCGAATGAGCCACTTCCGGGGCTGATGAACGCCGACGTCGGCGGCTATCATGTTCGCGACGTCGAGATCGCAGCGGCCTTCGATGTCAACGCGAAAAAGGTGGGACGCGATGTCTCTGACGCGATCTACGCTTCTCCCAACAACACGTTCCGTTTCGCCGACACGAAACGGACCGGTGTCATTGTCGAGCGCGGCCCTACGCTGGACGGATTAGGGCGCTATCTTCGCGACGAGATCAGGGAATCCGACCGCTCCCCGGTAGATGTTGCCGAACGTCTGGCGGCCACACGAACGGATGTACTTGTTTCATATCTACCTGTCGGCTCGCAGCGGGCCAGCGAGTGGTACGCCAGACGCGCGCTGGAAGCCGGATGCGCTTTCGTCAATTGTATCCCGGTTTTTATCGCGTCCAATCCGCTTTGGCGCAGCAAGTTCGAGAAGCGGGGACTTCCGCTCATCGGCGACGATATAAAAAGCCAGGTTGGCGCGACCATCCTGCATCGCATGCTGGTCAACCTGTTTCGGGAGCGCGGGGTTCGGCTTGATCGCACCTACCAGCTCAATTTCGGCGGAAATGCCGATTTCAAGAACATGCTGGAACGTGAACGACTGGAATCAAAGAAGATTTCCAAGACACAGTCGGTCCTCAGCCAGCTCGACGTACCCTTGGCAGAGGGCGGCATTCATGTCGGCCCGAGTGACCACGTGCCGTGGCTCGCGGATCGCAAGTGGGCCTACATCCGCATGGAAGGCACCACATTCGGAGGTGTGCCCCTCAATCTGGAGATGAAGCTCGAAGTCTGGGATTCTCCCAACTCTGCCGGCGTAGTCATCGATGCCGTGCGTTGCGCCAAACTAGCCCTCGACCGCGGCATCGGCGGCGCATTGGTCGGCCCTTCCAGCTACTTCATGAAGTCGCCGCCACAGCAATTTTCCGATCACGAGGCCCGCGGCAGAACGTTGGAATTCATCGCAGGAAGTGGCTGAGCCGGATTCCGCCATGACGAAGATTTCGCTGATCAGGCACGGGGTCCATGACGTCATCGACGAAATTCTGGTCGGACGCACGGCCGGCGTTCGTCTGAGCCGCCGCGGACGCGATCAGGCCGCTCGGATCGCCGAGGCTCTCAGCGGCGAACACATCGATGGTGTGCAGTCGAGCCCGCAACTTCGGGCGCAGGAAACGGCCGAACCTTTGGCACGGCGGTTCGGGCTCTCGGTCGAAATCTCCGCTGCGATCGATGAGCTGAACATGGGAGCCTGGACCGGGCGCCCCTTCGCTTCGCTCACGGATGACCCGCTCTGGTCTTTTTGGAACACGACGCGTGGCGCTACCCGCCCGCCCGATGGAGAAAGCATGCTGGAACTGCAGACGCGGGCGGTTGATCATTTGCACAAGATCGCCGGCTCCACGCCAGATGGACACGTTGCCTTATACAGCCATGCGGAGGTTATCAGGGCCGTGGTGATGCATGCGCTGAAGCTCCCTCTCGACGATTTTCACCGCGTGGAGGTTGCTCCCGCCACAATCAACACCGTCGCAGTCGGGCGAAACGGCATTGCGATAATTGGGCTCAATCGATCGGTTGTGCCATGAAACTGGTTATCTTCGGTCTCACCTTCAGTTCGTCATGGGGGAACGGTCACGCCACTCTCTGGCGCGGACTGTGCTCTGCGCTGAACAAGCAAGGCCATCGCGTCATCTTCTTCGAACGCAATACATCCTATTACGCGACGAACCGCGACGTCTTCTCTGTTCCCGGCGGCGAGCTCGTGATTTACGACGACTGGAGCGACGTACAACCGCAGGCCCGGAACGAGGTAAGCGATGCGGACGCGGCCATCGTCACATCCTATTGCCCCGATGCTCTCGCCGCGACGGATCTCATCGTTTCCGGCGGACACGCGCTTTCTGTCTTCTACGATCTAGATACGCCGATCACGCTGTCGCGCCTCCGCCACGGCGACGGCGTCTCCTACATCGGCAAACGAGGGCTCACGGATTTCGACCTCGTGCTCAGCTACACCGGCGGGGAGGCGCTGGCGGCCCTTCGCAACGATCTCGGCGCGCGCCGGGTCATTCCACTTTACGGCCATGTCGATCCCGGTGTGCATCGTCCCGCCGAAGCGTCGGGCAGACCGCAGTTCGTGTTGTCTTACCTCGGGACCTATTCCGCCGACCGGCAGGCCGCTCTTGAAGAGCTTCTCACTGCACCGGCAAGAATGCGGCCGGACTTCCGCTTCGTCATTGGTGGCGCGCAGTATCCGCAGGATTTTCCCTGGAGTCCAAACATCTATTTTGTTCGTCACCTGCCGCCAACCGACCATCCCGCATTCTACGCCTCCTCTCGTCTCACTCTGAATGTCACGCGCCAGCCCATGGCCGATCTGGGATGGTGTCCTTCCGGGCGACTGTTCGAGGCCACGGCCTGCGGCGTCGCTGTTCTCTCCGACGTATGGCAAGGACTGGAGACATTCTTCACACCCGGAGACGAAATCCTGGTCGCGCGTGATACGGCCGACGCGCTTGCCGCGCTCGAGCTTTCTGACACGGAACTTCAGCGCGTGGCTGCGGCCGCCCAGGAGCATACCCTCACCGCGCACACGTCGGAACAGCGGGCCCGGGAGTTGATAGGCGCGCTGTCCACGACAGCCGTGGCCACGCCGCGAGAATTCGAGGGGGTGTCATAATGTGGGGTATCGTGCCCGCAGCAGGACGTGGCAGCCGAATTCAGCCGCTCGCATTCTCCAAGGAGTTGCTGCCGGTCGGGAGCCGCACCGAAGATGGGATCGAGCGCCCTTGCGCGGTCAGCGAATATCTCGTCGAGCGCATGGTATGCGGCGGCGCCGACAAGATCTGCTTCGTCATTTCACCTGGCAAATCCGACATTATGGAGTACTTCGGCGCCAGTTATGGCGCCACGCCGATCGTCTACGTGGTCCAACCGCGGCCCGTGGGACTGTGCGACGCGGTCTTCTCCGCTCAACCCGTCATCGACCGCAGTGCGCCGATCGTCATCGGCTTGCCGGATACGGTCTGGTTTCCCGAGAACGGACTTGCCGAACTGGCAGACGACATTCTTTCATTCCTGCTGTTTCCGGTCGAGCGGCCGCAGTTCTTCGACGCCGTTGTTCTCAATGGAGATCGTGTTCGCGAGATCCAGGTCAAGCAGCGCAGCCCCGACTCGAACTGGATCTGGGGCGCCTTCAAGATGCCCGGACAGGTGTTCGAAGAACTGCGGCAGCTGTGGCTGGCGCGGAACAGAACGGACGAATATTTCGG
>JAEZEU010000427.1 GCA_023432885.1 Pseudomonadota bacterium
GCGAATGGGTATTTCTCCAAGGTTGTGAAAGGGAAACTGCTATTTTGAAGCAAGACGCGCCTCCGGGCAAGCGAGCTTGCGGCCGGGACGCGGCAAAACCATCAAATGCGCGGCATTTTGGCCACGCAAGGCACATAGAGAGCCCCGCTTTGCGGCGCAAGCCGACCCGTCGCCATTTTGGGGATCGAACCGGTATCGTTGACGGATCAATTCCGCTCCTCGAAAAGAGTTGCGATTTTTTGAGTGACAGAGCCATGACCCAAAGCGATACCGCCACCGCCCAGGAACCCGCCTACCTCGACGTCGGCGACGGCACGGCCCATCGCCGGATCGCGGTACGCGCCCGCGATGGACAGCCGCCTGGCCTGTTCTGGCTCGGCGGCTTCAATTCCGACATGCGCGGTACCAAGGCGGTCGCGCTCGATGCATGGGCCGCGGAACACGGCCGCGCCTGTGTGCGCTTCGACTATTCCGGCCATGGCGAATCCGGCGGCAGTTTCGCTGAAGGCACGATCGGACGCTGGCTGGAAGAAAGCGTCGCGGTGTTCGAGCGCTTCTGCGCCGGCCTGCAGGTGGTGATCGGCTCGTCGATGGGCGGCTGGATGGCGCTGTTGCTGGCGCGCGAGATTCGGCGGCGCGACATCAAGAGCGCTTCGCTTGCCGGGCTCGTGCTGATCGCGCCGGCTCCGGATTTCACCGAAGCGCTGATGTGGAAAGGCTTTGCGCCGGAGGTGCGCGAGGAGATCATGACCAAGGGCGTCTGGCACCGCCCTTCGCAATATGGCGAACCCTATCCGATCACGCGGGCGCTGATCGAGGACGGCCGAAAACATCTCCTGCTCGGCAGCGCCATCGAGGTCGGCTGTCCCGTCCGCATCCTGCAGGGCGCGCAGGACCCCGACGTGCCCTGGCAGCATGCCTTCGCGCTGGCACAGCGCCTGCCGGCCGATGATGTCGTGCTCACGATGATCCAGGACGGCGACCACCGCCTGTCCCGCCCGCAGGACATCGCACGCATCATCGCCGCGGTCGCGGAGATCGGGTAGGCTTCGCTACGACAAGGAGAGAGCGTCATGAACACGGAACAACTGCTGCGCGCCTTTTGCGATGCTGTCGAGAGGCACAATGGCAAGGCGTTCGCCGAACTCTTTACCGAGGACGGCGTCTATCACGACGTGTTCTATGGCACGTTCAAGGGCCGTGCGAAAATCGCCGAGATGATCGACGACGTATTCTATCGCACCGCGACCGATTTCCGCTGGGACATGCACTCGCCGGTCAGCGACGGCAAGACGCTGTATGCGCATTACACCTTCAGCTACCGCTCGATACTCCCTGAGGCAAAGGGCGCGCGGGTGATGTTCGAGGGCGTCGCCATGATGAAGCTGCGCGACGGGAAGATTGTTGAATATCACGAGGTCGCCAATACCGCGCCGGCATTTGTCGACATGAACTTCGCGCCGGAGCGGATCGCCAAAATCTTTGCCAAGCAGGGCGCGGCGCTGAAGGCGCGGCCGGAGATGCAAAGGCATCTGGCGTAGGCTTTTTCGGTTCGTCATTCCGGGATGCGCCGTAAAGCGCGGGATTCCGGGTTCGCGACTTCGTCGCGCCCCGGAATGACGAGGGAGAGAGCGGCACTTACGGCGGCGGCAAGTTCGCCATCGGCTTGCGCTGTGCGAGTGCCGCGACCGTCGAGGTGCCGATCGGGCCCTTTTCGTCATAGAGCCAGCATTCGCCGATCGCGACGCCGTCTGTCGCGTGGTGATTGACGACATCAAAGCCGATCCAGGGCGTCACCGGCAGGCGATGCAAATAGAGCGTGACGTCGCTGTTGATGTAGCCGAGACCCTGGTCGCCGGCATTGGCGAAGGGGCTGGCGAAGTCGGCGCCGGTGGCGACATGCACGAAGGGCGACATCGGCACGCCATCGACCAGCTCGCGGACCTCGCTCATCCACAGCCGCCGCGGGCCGAGCGAGCCCATGCGGCCTACGATTGGCCGCGTGGCCCATTTTCCATTCATGCCGAGGCGCGGATCGGCCGGCGCGGGGATGCTGTCCGGCAGCGGCGCGTCCCAGTTTTCCGGCGACCACACATTGCCCGGCGCATTTTCCGTCCGGCGGAGCAACTGGCACGAGGCGCGCGCCATGAGGGTTTCCCCGGAGAAGAACTCGGCTTCCGCCACCTTGATGCGCATCCCGTCGCGGACGAGGCTCGTCATGACCTTGACCGGCGTGTGGATGTCCGGCAGCCGAAACATGTCCACCGTCAGGCGCGCGGGCACGAATTCGGGCGAGCCGTGCCGCTGCTCGATGATATGGGCGAGCAGCCCGATCACGACGCGGCCGTGCATCGAGTCGGGATTCCAGGGGCCGTTGGAGACGGGATTGGGGATGAAGGCATCGCCTTGCTTGGCGAAGAAGGGTTCTTTTTTCATGGCCGGCGACTGTGGGGGAATTGGCGGGATGAAATCAAGATGGTTTCCCCTCATGGAGAGGAGCGCGGAACGCGCCTCTCGAACCCTGAAGCCGCCACAGGCGGGCCCGCATCCTTCGAGACGCCGCTTCGCGGCTCCTCAGGTTGAGGAGTGGATAGCTCCCACTCGGTTCGGACCGTTGCATCGATTTCGTCAGTTGCCCTTGAAGCCAGCGCAGCGAATGCATCGCGCGAGAGCAACTGCCCCAGCGCCCACACCGCCGCGCCGCGGACCAGCGGGCTTGCATCGCCGAGCAGTTGCTCCGCCTCGAGCGCCAGCGCGGCATCGCCCGAGTTGCCGATCGCGATCAGCACGTTGCGCACGAAGCGGTCGCGGCCGATGCGCTTGACCGGTGACTTCGACAACAGCGCGCGGAAGGCGGCATCGTCCAGGCGTGCGAGCTCGGCGAGCCCTGGCTCGCGCAATTCGGCGCGCGCGGAAAGCTTGGCCTCGCGGCCTGCCTGCGCAAATTTGTTCCAGGGGCAGACGGCGAGACAATCGTCGCAGCCGTAGATGCGGTTGCCCATCGCCCTGCGGAATTCGCGCGGGATCGGCCCCTTGTTCTCGATCGTGAGATAGGAGATGCAGCGCCGCGCATCGAGCCTGTAAGGAGCCGGGAAGGCCGCGGTCGGGCAGATCTCCTGGCAGGCGGTGCAGGAGCCGCAGTGATCGACGTCGGCTTCATCGCGCGGCAGGTAGGACGCGGAAAAGATCGCTCCCAGGAACAGCCAAGAGCCGAATTCGCGCGACACCAGATTGGTGTGCTTGCCCTGCCAACCGAGGCCGGCGGCCCGTGCCAGGGGCTTTTCCATCACCGCGGCGGTGTCGATGAACACCTTCACCTCGTCGCCGGTAGCGGCCACGAGCCATCGCGCCAGCGTCTTCAGCCGCTTCTTGATGACATCGTGATAGTCGTCGCCCTGCGCGTAGGCGGAGATCGCCCCGCTTGTGCGCTTCTCCAGCACGCGAAGCGGGTCCTCGTCCGGCCCATAGTTGAAGCCGAGCATCACGATCGAGCGCACGCCCGGCCACAATCCGCGCGGATGCATCCGCCGTTCCGGATTGGCCGCAAGCCAGTCCATGTCGCCATGGCTGCCCGCTTCGAGGAATTCGCGGAAGCGCAGACCGGCGTTGCCGATCGCATCGGGATCGGTGACGCCGATGCAGTCGAAGCCGAGCGCCTTCGCCTCGCGCGCCAGCGCGGTCTTCACGTCGGCGGGTGAGAGCTTTTCGGTCGTGCTCAGAAGTCGAGGTCCACGTAGGTGCGCGACGCCGGCACGCCCGCCAGCCACTCGCTCAGCAGCGGACGGAACGACGGGCGGGATTTCACCCGCGCGTACCACGCCTTTGCTGCGTCGTCCTCCGACCATGGCACGTCGCCCAGATAATCGATCGCCGAAAGTTGCGCCGCGGCGGCGAGATCCGCGTAAGTCAGCCGATCGCCGGCGAGGAAATTCCGCGTCCGCGCCAGCCAGCCGATGTAGGACAGATGGTAGCGCACATTGTTCTTGGCCGCGCGGATAACGTCTGCGGCCGGAGCGCCACCGCCATCCTGCTCGCTCATGAAACGCTTGTAGATGCGTTCGGTAACCAGGGGGCCCGAAGCCTCCTCGAAGAACTTTTCGTTGAACCACGCCATCAGCCGGCGCACCTCGATGCGCTCCGCCGGGGCAACGGGCATCAGCCGCTTTTGCTCCATCTTCTGGCCGTAAGTCTCATCGACGAACTCGGCGATGATTCCAGCGCCGGGGATGGCCGGCAAGCCTTCGGCGAACAGGACGGGCGTCGTGCCCGCGGGATTGAGCGCGAGAAACGCCTCGCGGCGTTCCCAGACCCGCTCCTCCACCAGCCGCAGGTCAAAGCCGTATTCGCCGAGGATCAGTCGGACGAACCGCGAATGCGGACAGAAGGCGTGATGAAACAGGGTGAACATGCAGGTCTTGGATTATTCGGAACTGGTTTAACAATTCCTCAACCGCGGCGGGGCCGGCAAGGTAGCCGAGCGCACGTTTGAGGCAACCGGTGATTTAACGCTTTTAACGATTGCGGCACGGAAACGAATAGGCGAGAAGAACACGGCTTTTTTAGCTTCAGAGCGATCACGGATCCTAACAGGAAAGCGCGCCTCGCATGATGTCGGATTCGATAAGGGCGGTCATTCTTGGCATCATCGAAGGGGTCACCGAGTTCCTGCCGGTGTCCTCGACCGGCCATCTGCTGCTGGCGCAACGCTTCTTTGGTCTCGGCGAGGGCCCCTTCTGGGACAGCTTCACCATTCTGATCCAGCTCGGAGCCATCCTCGCCATCGTCGTGATCTATTTCGAGAAGCTGTGGCGCGTGGCGCTCGGCATGTTCTCCAATCCCGACGACCGGCGCTTCGTGATCGGTGTTCTCCTCGCATTTCTGCCGGCGGTGGTGGTCGGCCTGATTGGCGGCAAGTACATCAAGCTCCTTCTGTTCAATCCATGGGTAATCTGCTTCACGTTGATCGTCGGCGGGGCGATCCTGCTCTGGGTCGACCAGCTCGAGCTCAAGCCGCGCGAACACGACGCCACGCGCTTTCCGCTGCTGATGTATCTGTGGATCGGCATTGCCCAGTGCGTTGCGATGATCCCCGGCGTGTCGCGCTCGGGCGCCTCGATCGTGGCGGCGATGCTGCTAGGGGCCGACAAGCGGGCGGCGGCGGAATTCTCGTTCTTCCTTGCGATCCCGACCATGATCGGCGCCTTCGCCTATGATTTCTACAAGAGCCGCGCCGAGATGACGACCGATAACCTCGGCATCGTGGCGATCGGTTTCGTGGTGTCGTTCATCACCGCCATCATCGTGGTGAAGTCGTTTCTCGGTTATGTCACGCGGCATGGCTTTGTGCTGTTCGCCTGGTGGCGGGTAATCATCGGCACTCTTGGCCTGATCGCGCTGGCAATGGGCAAGTGACGGGGGCGGGATCAGCGCCGCCGCTCGGGGCTCTGCAATCTCCTTGATCCCTCCTGGAGAGAAGGTGCGGCATTCGTGAAAACGGATCAGAAAAGCTGCGCTTGAACCTTCGGGTCGTTCCGACCGACGCCGCGGCCGATGCCCACGAACGTTGCGTGGTTAGGCGGGGGCTGGAGGTCCAGCTCGTTTCGGCAATTGACGTCGGTGGGCACAGTTCCAGGCTGACGCCGCGACGGCAGCAGGGAGCGGCGGCAGCGCCGCCAGCCTCACGTACTCCTTTGCTGGAACTGGCCCTTGGGGCGGAAACGCCAGAGATATTGCGGGCAGATCGCTTCCATCGAATCCGGCGTGATGCCGAGTCCTTGCAGGGTGAGACCGGCGGAACGGGCGGCGTCCGACACCACATTGTCCGTCTTGAGCAGCTCGACCTGATCGGGAGTCAGCTTCAACATGCCCGGTGCGAACTGCAGGAAGAACGCCTTGAAGCTGGCCAGCCCGAACGGTAGCGGCACCAGCGCGCGGTCGCGGTCGGTCATCTTGAGGATCAGCTGAATGATCTCGCGCATGGTCAGCACTTCCGGCCCGCCAAGTTCGTAAGTCGCGCCCGCCTTGGTCTTGCCGTCCACGGCGTCCGCCACCGCCTCGGCAACGTCGCCGACATAGACCGGCTGCATCCTCGTGTCGCCGCCGACCAGCGGCAGCACCGGCGAGATCTGCGCCAGCGCCCCAAAGCGGTTGGCGAACTGGTCCTCCGGCCCAAACACGACGGAGGGGCGCAGGATGGTGGCCGACGGCACGGCTGACAGCACCGCCTTCTCGCCGGCGGCCTTGCTGCGGGCATAGCGCGAGGCCGAGCGCTCATCTGCGCCGATCGCCGAGACATGGACCATCCGGGCCCCGGCGGCCTCGGCCGCCTTCGCGACCGCCTCGGCGCCGCGGACCTGAACCTCATCGAAGGTCTGGCCGCCGCCCTCGGTAAGGATCCCGACGAGGTTGATGGCGACCGAGGCACCACGCATCGCGGCCTCGACGGAGGCGGGATAGCGCAGGTTCGCCTGCACGGCGTGGATCTGGCCGACCTTGCCGGCCGGCTGCAGGTGGTACGCCAGCTCCGGCCGTCGCACGGCGATCCGGATGCGATAATCGCGCTTGCACAGCGCCCGCACCACATTCCGTCCCAGGAAACCCGATCCGCCGAAAATCGTGACGAGGGTATCCAGGTTCGATGCCATGTTACGTTCCTTCGGGTCCATTCCTGCGTCAAAGCCGCAGTGATGGCGGATATTTAGCGGATTCGCGATACGCCATCATGTCGTTCCTGTACAGCGCCTTTGGACCGCAAACTGCCGATTTGACAATCGTGCGACCGATCCTTAGTAACCCGCCCGGGCCCAGGTGGCGGAATTGGTAGACGCGCTGGCTTCAGGTGCCAGTGGCTTCACGGCCGTGAAGGTTCGAGTCCTTTCCTGGGCACCATTGCCCTTGCCCAACCCTCAGTCCGCAGCCGAAGCGGTGCGCTGCGCGTGTCAGGCGACGGCTTCGACGATTCGAATGTCGCGCTCTACGGCACCTTCCAGCAACTTGTGGGCCGCCTGATAGGCCGGGCTGTTGTACGCTGCGGCGGCCTGCTCGGTGCTGTCGAACTCGATGAGAACGACGCGCTCCAGCACGCCCAGCTCGAAAGCTTTTGTCGGCAGGCCTCGCGCCAGAATGCGCCCGCCCGCGGCCTGGAGAGCAGGGCCGGCATCTTTCGCGTAAGCCGCCAATGCTTCGGGGTTCTTGATCGAGCGGTAGGTCGCGACCCAGTAGGCCTTGGCCATTGGTTTCTCCTCTAACTATTCCTCTAACTATATTGTCCCGGCGCACACTCACCCGGGCCGACGGTTCAGCCCACGAGCTCGACCTTCCCGCTGTTCAGCCGGTAGATTCCGCCAGCGACCTGGAGTTTCTTGTCGTTCACGGCAGAGCTGAGAATTGGCGACGACGACCTGAGCTTGGCGACGTTGTCGATCACGTTTTGCCGGATCGCGCTGGCCAGTGGATCTCCGCCCCTGGAAGACACCGCCTTCACCGCCGGTGCGATGGCCTGCACCAGGGAAGGCATGTGTCCGGGTAGTGGCTTGTCATCTTTCAGGGACTTGATCGTCGCGTCGACCGCCCCGCAGCCGTCATGGCCGAGCACCAGAATGAGCGGCGTGCCAAGCACTGCAACTGCATACTCCAGGCTGGCAATCGTCTCGTCGGCAGCGAAGTTTCCGGCCACCCGGCAGACAAAGAGGTCGCCGCGACTGCTATCGAATGCATATTCAGGCGCGATGCGCGAGTCGGCGCAGCTGAGGACCGCGGCATACGGGTTTTGGCTGCCCACCAGGGCTTCCCGGTCGCGCTTGAAGTCGTGACGCTGCATCACTCCTTTGACATAGCGCTCGTTTCCCTTCAGCAAACGCTTCAGGGCGGCGTCCGGCGAAAGCTTGTTTTCCGGCTTGGGCGGCGCCTTTTCCTTCGCCTCGGCGCCGGAGGCGAGCAAAAGCGCTGCGGAGGAAATTGCGAAAAGCCCAAGGGCGCGCCGCGAAACGAGGCCCGGAGTCTGTCGGCAAAGCATGCACATCTGTTTCCCCCAATGATTGTGGTTGTCGTGGTTCAGCCCGCGGTCTTGCGCCTCATTCCGCTCGAACGCACGTACCCGAATCGCTTGGAACCGGCCAGTCAGAAATCGCGCGCAGATTGTACGTCCGACCGCGTTCCAGGCGAAAGCAGGGCCCCGTTGCGGGTGCCGAAATCCTCCGAAAGCCGCGAGCCAGCGCTCGCCCGGGCCGGATTTGAGCGGTAGTTTGGGGCCGACCGATTCGACGAGGTATTCATGACCATCCGCCTGCATCGCGGTGACCTGCCCGATCTTTCGCGCTACACGACTTCGGTGGCGATCGACACCGAGACCATGGGGCTCAATCCGCATCGCGACCGGCTCTGCGTGGTGCAGATGTCGAATGGCGACGGCTCGGCCGATATCG
>JAEZEU010000456.1 GCA_023432885.1 Pseudomonadota bacterium
CCGACACGACCAGGATCGCGCCGTCCATCTGGGCGGCACCGGTGATCATGTTCTTCACATAGTCGGCGTGGCCGGGGCAGTCGACGTGGGCGTAGTGACGGTTTGCCGTCTCGTACTCGACGTGCGAGGTCGAAATGGTGATGCCGCGCGCCTTCTCTTCCGGGGCCTTGTCGATCTGGTCATAGGCCGTGAACGACGCACCGCCGGTCTCAGCGAGCACCTTGGTGATCGCCGCGGTCAGCGACGTCTTGCCGTGTCGACGTGACCGATGGTGCCGATGTTGCAGTGCGGCTTGCTACGGTTGAATTTCTCTTTGGCCATGGATCTCTCCGTTCAGATACCTAGAGTTTGTTGATCGCCTATTACGCGAACTTCTTTTGAACTTCCGCCGAAACGTTGGCCGGCAGTTCAGCGTAATGGTCGAATTGCATGGTGAAGGTGGCACGGCCCTGAGACATGGACCGCAACGTGTTGACGTAACCAAACATGTTCATCAGCGGAACCATCGCGTTGATCACGTTGGCATTGCCGCGCATGTCCTGGCCCTGGATCTGGCCGCGCCGCGAGTTCAGATCGCCGATGACCGAACCGGTGTAGTCTTCCGGGGTCACCACTTCGACCTTCATGATCGGCTCGAGCAGAACCGGCTTGGCCTTCTGCATGGCTTCACGCAGCGCCGCGCGCGAAGCGATTTCGAAGGCGAGCGCCGACGAGTCGACGTCATGGTAGTTGCCGTCCACCAGGCGGACCTTGAGGTCGACCACCGGGAAGCCGGCGAGAATGCCCGAGTTCAGAACCGACTCGAGGCCCTTCTCGACGCCCGGGATGAATTCCTTCGGCACCGCGCCGCCAACGATCTCGTTCTCGAACGCGAACGGCGTGCCCGGCTCGGTCGGTTCGGCGACGATCTTGACGCGCGCGAACTGGCCGGAACCGCCGGTCTGCTTCTTGTGGGTGTAATCCACTTCGGCCGGCCGGGTGATCTTCTCGCGGAACGCCACCTGCGGCGCGCCGATATTGGCATCGACCTTGTAGGTGCGCTTCAGGATGTCGACCTTGATGTCGAGATGCAGTTCGCCCATGCCCTTGAGGATGGTCTGGCCGCTTTCGGTGTCTGTCGACACGCGGAACGACGGGTCTTCCGCCGCCAACTTGGCGAGCGCGACGCCGAGCTTTTCCTGGTCGGCCTTCGACTTCGGCTCGATCGCGATTTCGATGACCGGCTCGGGGAATTCCATCTTCTCGAGGATGACCGGCGACTTGGGATCGCGCAGCGTGTCGCCGGTGCGGGTCTCCTTCAGGCCAGCCAGCGCGACGATGTCGCCGGCATAGGCTTCCTTGATGTCTTCACGATTGTTGGCGTGCATCAGCAACATGCGGCCGATGCGCTCCTTGCGCTCCTTCGTCGAGTTCACGACGCCGGTGCCCGACTGGAGAACACCCGAATAGATGCGCGCGAAGGTGATGGTGCCAACGAAGGGGTCGTCCATGATCTTGAACGCCAGCAGCGACATCGGTTCGCTGTCGTCCGACTTGCGCAGGACTTCTTCGCCGTTGTCCGGGTTGACACCCTTGATCGCCGGCACGTCGACCGGCGACGGCAGGTAGTCCACGACTGCGTCAAGCAGAGGCTGCACGCCCTTGTTCTTGAACGACGAGCCGCACAGCACCGGGAAGAACTTTCCTTCCACCACGGCCTTGCGGATCAGCCTCTTCAGCGTCGCCTCGTCGGGCTCTTTACCATCGAGGAAGGCGGTGAGCGCGTCGTCGTCGAGCTCGACAGCAGCCTCGACCATCTTCTCGCGGTATTCCTTGGCCTGATCGACCAGATCGGCCGGAATTTCCTCGACGTCATACATCGAGCCGAGAGCATCGCTGTTATAGACCAGCGCCTTCATGCGAACGAGGTCGATCACGCCCTTCAGGTTCGCCTCGGAGCCGATCGGCAACTGGATCGCGACCGGCTTGGCGCCGAGACGGTCGACGATGTCCTTCAGGCACTTGAAGAAGTCGGCGCCGATCTTGTCCATCTTGTTGCAGAAGACGATACGCGGAACCTTGTACTTGTCGCCTTGACGCCACACGGTCTCGGTCTGCGGCTCGACGCCCTGGTTCGAGTCGAGCACGCATACGGCGCCGTCGAGCACGCGCAGCGAACGCTCGACTTCGATGGTGAAGTCGACGTGGCCGGGGGTGTCGATGATGTTCAGGCGCTTGCCGTTCCAGAACGCGGTGGTGGCTGCGGAGGTGATGGTGATGCCACGCTCCTGCTCCTGCTCCATCCAGTCCATCGTCGCAGCACCTTCGTGCACCTCGCCGAGCTTGTGGCTCTTGCCGGTGTAAAACAGAATGCGCTCGGAGGTCGTGGTCTTGCCGGCGTCGATATGCGCCATGATACCGAAGTTACGGTAGTCCTCGATGGCATGTTGGCGGGGCATGGTCTGTTCCCTTGATTCCTGATTTCGCCGTTACCAGCGATAGTGCGAGAAGGCACGGTTGGCTTCCGCCATCCGGTGCACGTCTTCGCGCTTCTTGACCGCATTCCCCCGGTTGTTCGACGCGTCGAGCAGCTCGGCCGAGAGCCGCTCCGTCATCGTCTTTTCGTTGCGCTCGCGCGCGGCAGCGATCAGCCAGCGGATGCCGAGCGCCTGGCGGCGCACCGCACGGACTTCCACCGGCACCTGATAGGTGGCGCCGCCGACTCTGCGCGAGCGGACCTCGATGGTCGGCATCACGTTCTCGAGCGCCTGCTCGAACACGCCGAGCGGATTCTGCTTGGTCTTGGTCTCGATCATGCCGAGCGCGCCGTAGACGATGCTTTCGGCGACCGACTTCTTCCCGGCATACATCACCGAGTTCATGAACTTCGTAATGACGATGTTCCCGAACTTCGGGTCCGGAAGAACTTCACGCTTTTCGGCAGAATGGCGACGCGACATCTGTTCTGTTCCCGCTTACTTCGGACGCTTGGCGCCGTACTTCGAACGGCGCTGCTTACGGTTCTTGACGCCCTGGGTATCCAGCACGCCGCGGAGGATGTGGTAGCGCACGCCGGGCAGGTCCTTGACGCGGCCGCCGCGGATCATCACCACCGAGTGCTCCTGCAGGTTATGGCCCTCGCCGGGGATATAGCCGATCACCTCGAAGCCGTTGGTCAGGCGCACCTTGGCAACCTTGCGAAGCGCCGAGTTCGGCTTCTTCGGGGTCGTGGTGTAGACGCGCGTGCAAACACCGCGCTTCTGCGGCGACTGTTGCAGCGCCGGCACCTTCTTGCGCGACTTCTGTACTTCGCGCGGCTTTGCGATCAGCTGGTTGATCGTCGGCATGTAGCCTTCACCCTTTTTTCTTTCGCCCGCAGCCGATCACCGGCTGCGCAAATTCTCGCTCGGGACTAGCCGCCCTGTCCGGCCGCCTTGCGTGAAAACCGTTCGCGCAAAACGAAAGCGCGCCAACCACTCATTCCCTGAGCGGAAAGCGCTTCGACGCCACAGAGGACCGCGGATCAAGACGGATCAGCTCTCGCTGGCTCGTCCGGCACCGAGGTCATGCATCCGAAATCGATCTCAAGAGAACTTGCTCAAGAGAACAAAAATCGCACTGGCATTGCCTAGCTATGATCGACAGCGTTTGAGCGGCATTCGTCGAGGTTGGTGCCCGCACCGGCAGAAAAAACCGGTTTGGGTGATCCGTTCCGACGCTGGCGTTGCTCACCGCCTGTCGTTAAGTGGGCGCCTTGTATAAGCCCGACACGGTCAAGTCAAGGCGAAACGGAGGCTCGGAAGCGCCTCTGGCGCCTCCAAAATCTGGGGTTGCCGAGGCCTTGTTGCAAGCTCTGCGGGCGCAACAAAAAGCAAGCGGGGCCGGCCTTCGCAGGCATCATCTGTCCCGGCTGCAGCCGCAGGCGCCCTGCCAGCCAAACTCAGTGCTCCGGCTGAGGTATTTTAATACTTTCAAGCAGCCCTCTTAGGTTTACCTGAAGGCGCAGCGCGGTCCCACAGCTTGTCACGTAGGTCGCGCAGACGATGATATCCGGCCAG
Source organism: Pseudomonadota bacterium (assembly GCA_023432885.1). Taxonomy (GTDB): domain Bacteria; phylum Pseudomonadota; class Alphaproteobacteria; order Rhizobiales; family Xanthobacteraceae; genus Bradyrhizobium. The sequence goes on from JAEZEU010000456.1 coordinate 4,038, forward strand.
CCTAAGGGCTTCGATTCGGTAGCCGATCGACCTTCGGGGGCCGATATCGACCAGCACATCCGCCATGGCCCGGCGTCCCGACCATAGCTGACCCATAAAGCTCGATTCGGTCGCGCAGGAATTGATGGCCTTGATGTCGGGCCCCGCCAGCAGCGCGTCGGTAATCTTGTCGACTAGCAGCGCCCCCGGCGAGTACCGGCCGTAGCCGGCATCGAATGCCGTTTTCCAGGTGTAGGCCGTGCCGGCGCAATACATCAGCACCTGCGCCGCAACGACCTCCCCGTTCACGCGCAGCTGCGCGACCGAAGCGGCCTGCCGTTCGCCGAGGTCCTGGATCAGGCGGCGTACGAAGGCGGCGTCCGAATCCTGGGAGAGCAAGGCCGTGCCTCGCTCGCCCTTCCACGATGCCTTTTCCAGCGCAAGAAAGCCTTCGAACGCCTGCTGCACCCCGGCCGGCGTTCTGTCGTTGACGATCTCGACGGTCCCAAGCGCGGAAAGCCGATTCCAGTCCTGCCGCAGCTTCTTGCGGGTGGAGCCCGTCCGCTTCACGCCGGATTCGCGGGTGACGTAGGGCCGCGAGTGTCTCGACAGGACAAGGGGTTCGGCGCCGCGCCTGGCGAGCGACATCAGCATGGCGGCGAACACCGGACCTTCCGCATCCAGTGACGGGAGATTGAGGATCTTGGGCATCGCGCTGCGCTCGATCGCCGAGAAGAACGCCGCAATCACGGCTTCGGCATAGGCTGGATCGACAACCGGGCTCGATACAAAAGCGTAGCTGAACGGCAAGGCATCGAGGACGACGGGCCAGAGCGGCGCAAACTGGCGTAGCCGCAGCGCCCAGAGCCCGACAAGCTTCCGCCCGCCTCCACCCTCCTCCCAGGCCAGCAGCACCCGGATTGCGGCAAACCGCATCGCGACGGCCGCCAGTAGCGCGGCCGGGTTCATGAACACGTTCGGCTCGGCGCGCGCGACCAGATCGTCCCAATCCGGGCCGAGCTCGGGCCTTGGTGAATCAATCGTTACTGTAATCATCGAAGCCCAAAAGCAGCGCCCTGCGGCGATCTTGCCCCTCCCCCATTGTTTTTCGGTTAAGCGGGCGATGCGGCCGGCTATTGCGAGGTCATGTTCAGGCTTTCTTTGCGTTTCCGGGCGCAAGGATGGAGCTGACGGGACCTGGCAAACCATGCGCTACACGGATGTTGCGATCGTCGGTGGCGGCCTTGCCGGCTCAACGGCAGCCGCGATGCTGGGCCGCGCTGGAATTCCCTCTGTCCTGATCGATCCCCACGTGACCTATCCGCCGGAGTTGCGCTGTGAAAAGCTCGGCGGCAATCAGCTCACCTTATTGGGCAAGACAGGCCTTGCGGACCCGACGTTGCGAGCAACGACGCTCGACGGCGAAATCTGGGAAGCCCGTTTTGGCTATGTCGTCACCAAGAAGCCGAGCGACCAGCACGGCATCATGTACGACACGCTCGTCAACACCATGCGCGGCCAGATCCCGCCGGACGTGCCGCGGATCCATGCCAAGGCGGTGGGCATATCGAACAGCGCCGAGCGCCAGAAGCTCACATTGTCCAACGAAGAGGAAATCTCGGCGCGGCTGGTCATCGTGGCGAACGGGCTCAATGTCGGCCTTCGCCACATGCTCGGGATCAGGCGGCGAGTCATCAGCCCATGCCATTCCGTCACGCTCGGCTTCGACGTCGAGCCGGTTGGACGGCCCGCATTTGAATTTCCAGCCCTGACCTACTGGCCGGGCCGAACGAGCTCCCGGATGGCCTACCTTTCGATCTTTCCGATTGGAAACGGCATGCGCGCCAATCTCATGGTGTATCGGGACATGGACGATGCGTGGCTACCGGCTTTCCGCAGCGCTCCGGAGCGGATGATGTGCGAGACGATGCCGCGCCTGAAGCGCCTCATCGGCGAGTTCAGGGTAAGCGGGCAGGCAAGAGTCCGCCCCGCCGACCTCTGCGTCAATGACAATTATCTGCAGCCGGGAATCGTGCTGGCAGGCGACGCCTTTTCCACGTCGTGCCCCGCCGCAGGGACCGGCACCACAAAAGTGTTCAATGACATTCAGCTGTTGTGCAACACTTACATTCCGCGCTGGCTGGCCAGTGACCGCATGGATGCGGAGAAGATCGCTGCCTTCTACCAGGATCCCGAGAAAATCGCGTGCGAGCAAGCGTGCCTGAAGAAGGCATACGACCTGCGCTCGCTCTCCCTCGACAATGGCCTGTCATGGCGGGCACAGCGCTGGGGACGGTTTGCGGTGAGGCTGTCAGACGGCCTCTCGCGGTCGCTCCGGAAGCAATTTTCGAAGAAGGTGGTCAGCCGTTCGCCACCCGGCTATCCGAAGCAGGGCCGGGTCGCCTGACCGCGCGGCTCACTCCTCCTCGTCGTCATCCTCTTCGTCGCCGTCTTCATTGTGGTCATCGGCCTGGCCGTGATGCGGCGCGTGGCTCTGGTCGTCCCAGAGCTTTCGGTAGACGCCGCCCTTGGCGAGCAGCTCCTTGTGAGAGCCGCGCTCAATGGCGCGGCCGCCCGAAATCACGATAATCTCGTCCATCTCGACCACCGAAGTCAGCCGGTGCGTCGACCAGATCATGGTGCGGCCTTCAGCGACTTTCAGCAGCGTGCGGTTGATCGCCGCCTCGGTCGTCTGGTCAAGGGCGGAGGTCGCCTCGTCCAGCAGCAGGATCGAGGGATTGCGGATAATCGCGCGCGCGATGGCGATGCGCTGGCGCTGGCCGCCAGAGAGCGTGTCACCGCGTTCGCCGACCTGGGTGTCGTAGCCCTCGGGCAGGCTCATGATGTAGCTGTGGATTTCCGCTTTGCGCGCAGCCTCCTCGACCTCATCGTCGCTCGCGCCTTCCTTGCCGAGGCGGATGTTCTCGCGGATCGACATGTTGAACAGCATGTTCTCCTGGAACACGACCGCCATGCGGCTGCGCAGCGATTCCAGCGTCACACGGCGGATGTCGACACCGTCGATGGTAACCCTGCCCTCATTCGGCGTGTAGAGACGCAGGATCAGGTTGAGCAGCGTGCTCTTGCCGGAGCCCGAGGGGCCGACGATGGCGATGGACTTGCCGACATTGAGCTTGAGGGTGAGATTGTCGAGCACCGGCGTCTGCGAGCCCTCGTATTGGAAGGTGACGCGGTCGAAGGTGATGTCGTTCTCGACGCGCGGCAGGTCTGGCGCGCCGGGCCGGTCGGCGCCGCGGGTCGGCTCGTCCAGGAGTTCCTGGATGTGGCGCACTGCGGCGGCGGACTGGATCGATACCGGAATGAAGTGCATCAAATGGGCGATGTTGTAGGACACCTCCCAGAACGCGCTCTCGAAGGTGACGAAGGTACCGATGGTGATCTGACCCTTCGTGGCCAGATACGCGCCGATCGCCAGCACCACGAGGTGCAACAGCAGCACGGAGACGGTGACCGAGCGCTCCACCATGGTGGAGAGGAACACCGCGGAGGCCGTCTTGATGCGTACATCCTGGTTGCGCAGCGTGAACCAGCCGAAGACCCTGCGTTGCAGGCTGAACGCCTTCACCACTGCCTGGGCTGCCACGTTCTCCTGCACCATGCCGAGCAGCGCCGCCTCGTTCAGCTTCTGCTCGTAATTGGCCTGCACCGCCTTGGGAGTGAGGATGCGCGGACCGATCAGGGTGATGGGGAAGACCAGTAGAGCCACGGCGGCAAGCTGCCAGTTCAGGAACACCATCAGGAGGATTCCGGCGATAAGCTCGAGGAACGGCAGCGCCGCGCTGTTGGCAAAGCTCTTTACCGAGCTCTCGAACGCCGTGAGGTCGATGGAGAAACGCGACAGGATTTCGCCGCGCTTGGTCCTGGCGAAATAGGCGGCCGGCAGGTTCTGCACGTGCTCGAAAATGCGTGTGCGCACGTCGGCGATCAGCGACGCCGCAAGGCGCGCGTCCCAGCGCTCGTACCAGACCGCGATGATAGAGGTGGTGATGCCGGCGACCGCCAGCACGCCGAGGATCTTGTACAGGGCCTGGAAGTCTTCCTCGCCGAGCGCATCGTCGATCAGGAACTTCAGGCTGAGCGGCATGATCACGTTGAACAACGTCTCGACGACGACGCCGAAGCTGACGAAGGAAATCAGCTTCTTGTAGTTGCCGAAATAGGGTCTGACGAAACCATAGATGGTGGCAAAGGCGCCCGCGGCTTCGCGTGCGGTAAAGACGACGAGGTCCTCATCTTCCTCGTCGTCGTCGAGCTCGATTTCCTCGTTCCCGCCCTCATCTGGCTCGTCGGTCGAGATCGGCGCGGCATGCGGATCGCCGGCGAGCTTCTTCAGCTCGGGATCTTCTGCCCGGGCGAGCGTCGGGTCGTCCGTCGAAGGAGTTCTGGGCGCCATGAAACCAACCGATGTCGCACGGCCGGCATGACCGCTACGCGAGGCGATAGCGGCAAGTCGCTACCGTTCCAATCCTAGGCGATCGGCGGTCATTCGGCAAAGCAAATGCAGAAGCCGAAAAACGCGGCTATTCGTCCTCGTCTTCCACTTTGTCGAAGAACGAATAGCGAAGGCTGTCGGCGTCGGCGTACCAATGTCCCGGCCCCTTGTTGGCGGCGAGCGTCGCAGCCCATACCGCGTCCATGACGTCGCGGCGGTGCATCGACAGATCGAAGCCATTGCCGAAGAAAAATTCAGACCATTCCCACCAGGTCGCCAGCTTCTTCACTCCGCGCAGGAGGTCGTAACGGTCGATCAGCGCGGGGGCCATGTCCGAGGTCACCGAGCCGAAAACGACGCCGGTCTTTACCACGCGGTTGAACTCGCGCACGGCGCGCGCGGCCTGCTTGTCGGAAATATGACAGAGGCTGGTCTCGAACACGAAATCAAACGAACCGGCCTTGAACGGCATGTCGGTGATGGAGCCAAGCCTGTTGTACTTCTTCAGCGCCTTCGGCGTTCTGGCGTGGATGGCGCGGTTGTTCTCAATGCCCCAGGCGTCGATGCCGCGCTCGCGCAGCGCGCCGACCAGTTCGCCGGAGGCGGAGCCCGCGACCAGAAGCTTGTACCCCCTCGCCTTGCCCCAGACGATCCTGACCAGTTGCATCAGGTAATCGGGATCGGTGAAGTGACGCCAGGCCTCGCTGTACGGGCCGAGGCCGCGATAGTTATCGAAGTAGCCGCGGTCGATCTTGTCGGACAGCGGCTTCTCGGTCTGGGCGCGCGCGCGGCGCAGCCGCATCATCTCGGTAAGGATAAGATCGGTCGCGGCATCGGAGGAGTCCAGCAGGCCGTTCAGCGTGGAGTCGAACAGATAGTCGCCGACCACCACGATGCCGGGATGCTCCTTCGGCTCGGGCCGGTGATTGGTCAGGACGTCGCGCACCGGCAGGCCGCCCGGCAGCGCGTTCACCGACGACAGCCAGCGATGGATCTTTCCTTCGAGAAAGTGGTCGCGCGCATTGCCGAGCGAGGCCGGCAGCGATTTCAGCGCGGCATCGATCAGTTCCTGGTCCGACAGATTGGCGAAGGCCAGGGCATCGGAGCCCGCGATCAGCCAGTTCAGCACGCCGTGCTTGCCGACATCATGGCGCGAGCCTTCGTTGTAGACACAGCAGCCGCCAAACGCCTCCGACATGAACCAGGAGCCCGGGATCTTCTCGCCCCAGAATGGTTGGTCGAACAGGACGGAGACGCGTAGATAGTGTGCGGGGCGGTCGAAATAGGCGATGTGCTTGATCATCGAGGCGCGCAGCTGCTCGCCTTCCCAGGCCATGGTCGAGAGCCAGGAGTGCGGCAGGCACATCAACACGAGGTCGAATTCGCGCGTCTCCGGCCCCTTGCCGTTCATCATGTTGAGACGATAGCGGCCGGAGGCCGTTTTGCCGACCTTGAGCACACGGTGATTGAGGTGGATGTTGGCGTTCACTTCCGAGCGCAGGCACTCGATCAACTGCTCATTGCCGTTCTGGATGGAATAGAGGCCGATGTAGCCGTCGATATCCATCACAAAGTTCTTCAGCGCATTGAGGCCGTTGGTGTTGTGCGGCTCGGTCGCAATGTCCGACCGCGCCATGACCTTGAAGAAGCGCTTCGCAGTCGGGTCGGCGACTTCCTCGTCCAGCACCTGCTCGCAGCTCTTGTAGGCCCAGGGGTGCTCGTTGTCGTGCGCACCGACGCCTTCGTAATATTCCAGCGGGCTCATCATGTCGGAGCAGCGCTTGCGAAAACTTTCGATGGCAGCGGCAGTCTTTTCGCCGAACTTGCGGCGCATGCCCGGCACGTCGTTCAGCAGGACCCCGTCGAGCTGCACCTGCTCGGCGTCCATCGGAATGGTCTGCAGCCCGAAATGCTGGATCAGCTCGCGGAGCGGATCGGGGCCGGTCATCGAATAATCGTAAATTTCGGCAACGCCGGCTTCATACGTCGCTGGTGCCGAATCGAACTTGCGGGTGAGGATCTTGCCGCCCAGCCGATCCGACGCTTCGAAAATGGTGACGCGGCAGAGATCGCCGAGCTTCTTCCTCAGGTACCAGGCGCTCATCAGCCCGCCGGGGCCGCCGCCGACAATTGCCAGATCCAACATCGTTCGTTCCGCCGCCTCCGCCGCCCCCCGCCCGGAAAGCGCGCGGTGAAATCACCGACTTAGCAAAAGCGCTTTTCACCATGAAGGAAAGATGAACAAAGCGTGTTCCTGCACCGCAGCAATAAGAAAAAGAAAAAGGCCGGCGCAAGGCCGGCCTTTCTAAAACACGTATTTCCGTAGTTCACCGGGGGTACTTACTCCGCCGGCGGCAGAGCCAAGGGCTCCGCTTCCGGCGCAGTCGGCACGATCGCCGCCTGCTTTTCCCGCTCGTCGAGGATCAGCTTGTCGCGCTTCATGGCGACTTCGCGGATCTTGGCCATCGAGGCGCCGGTGCCCGCCGGAATCAGCCGGCCGACGATGACGTTCTCCTTGAGGCCCTCGAGCGGATCGACCTTGCCGTTGACCGCGGCTTCCGTGAGGACGCGCGTAGTCTCCTGGAACGACGCCGCCGAGAAGAAGGAGCGGGTCTGCAGGCTCGCCTTGGTGATGCCGAGCAGAACCGGCGTACCCGTGGCGGGCTTCTTGCCCTCTTCCTTGGCCTTCTCGTTGACCTGGTCGAACTCGATCTTGTCGACCTGTTCACCCGCGATCAAGTCGGTGTCGCCCTGATCGGTGATCTCCACCTTCTGCAGCATCTGACGCACGATCACTTCGATGTGCTTGTCGTTGATCAGCACGCCCTGCAGCCGGTAGACCTCCTGGATTTCGTTGACCAGGTAGGCAGCGAGTTCCTCGATGCCCTTGATCGCCAGGATGTCGTGCGGCGCCGGATTACCCTCGACGATGAAATCGCCCTTTTCGACGACGTCGCCGTCCTGCAGGTGGATGTGCTTGCCCTTCGGGATCAGGTACTCGCGCGCCTCCTCGGTCTGGTCCGCGGGCTCGATCGAGATGCGGCGCTTGTTCTTGTAGTCGCGGCCGAAGCGCACGGTGCCGGAGATCTCGGCGATGATCGCCGCGTCCTTCGGCTTGCGCGCCTCGAACAGTTCCGCCACGCGCGGCAGACCGCCGGTGATGTCGCGGGTCTTTGCGCTTTCGGTCGAGATACGGGCGAGGATGTCGCCGGGCTTGACCTTGGCGCCGACGTCGACCGAGAGGATCGCATCGACCGCGAGCATGTAGCGGGCGTCGCCGCCGCGCGGCAGCTTCAGCACCTTGCCGTCCTTGCCCTTGATCACGATGGCCGGACGCAGGTCCGCGCCGCCGCGGGCCGAGCGCCAGTCGATGACCACGCGCTTGGCGATACCGGTGGACTCATCGAGCGTCTCCGAGATCGACTGGCCTTCGACCAGATCCTCGAAGCCGATCGTGCCCTCGACCTCCGTGAGCACCGGACGGGTGAACGGATCCCATTCGGCGATGCGGGTGCCGCGCTTGACCATATCGTTGTCGTCGACGAGCATCCGCGAGCCGTACTGGATACGGTGGGTCGCGCGCTCGGCGCCATCGGCGTCAACGATCGCAACCACCATGTTGCGGACGGTGGCGATCGCTTGGCCTTCCGAGTTCTTGACGATCGACTTGTTCCTGATGACCACCTTGCCTTCGAAGTTCGACTCGACGAACGACTGCTCGTTGATCTGAGCGGCGCCGCCGATGTGGAAGGTGCGCATGGTCAGCTGCGTGCCGGGCTCGCCGATCGACTGGGCGGCGATGACGCCGACCGCCTCGCCATGGTTGACCGGCGTGCCGCGGGCCAGGTCGCGCCCGTAGCACTTGCCGCAGATGCCGTTGACCAGCTCGCAGGTCAGCGCCGAACGGATCTTCACTTCCTGGATGCCGGCCTGGTGGAGCGCGTCGACATGGCTCTCCTCCATCAGCGTGCCGCGCTCGATGATCACCCTGTTCGAGGCCGGATCGCGCACGTCATCGCAGGCCACGCGGCCCAGGATGCGCGAGGCGAGCGAGGCCACGACCGTGCCGGCATCGACGATGGCGCGCATCTTGATGCCGAGCTTGGTGCCGCAGTCATCGGACGTGATGATGCAGTCCTGCGCCACGTCGACCAGACGGCGGGTCAGGTAACCGGAGTTCGCGGTCTTCAACGCGGTGTCCGCCAGGCCCTTGCGGGCGCCGTGGGTCGAGTTGAAGTATTCGAGCACCGAAAGGCCTTCCTTGAAGTTGGAGATGATCGGCGTCTCGATGATCTCGCCTGAGGGCTTGGCCATCAGGCCGCGCATGCCGGCCAGCTGACGCATCTGCGCGGGCGAGCCGCGCGCGCCGGAGTGGGCCATCATGTAGATCGAATTGATGTCGGCTTCCGCACCCTTGGCGGTCTTCTTGGTCGAGGAAATCTCCTTCATCATCTCCTTGGCGATTTCTTCCGTCGCCTTCGACCAGGCGTCGACGACCTTGTTGTACTTCTCCCCATGGGTGATCAGGCCGTCATTGTACTGCTGCTCGAAATCCTTCGCCAGCGTACGGGTGGTCTCGACGATCTTCCACTTGCCGTGCGGCACGACCATGTCGTCCTTGCCGAACGAGATGCCTGCCTTGAAGGCGTTGTAGAAGCCGAGCGCCATGATGCGGTCGCAGAAGATCACCGTCTCCTTCTGGCCGCAGTGGCGATAGACCTGGTCGATGACGCCCGAGATCTCGCGCTTGGTCATCAGCTTGTTGATGATGTCGAAGGAGACCTTCGCGTTCTTCGGCAGCAGATTGCCGAGCATGACGCGGCCCGCGGTGGTCTCGATCCAGCGCTTCGACGGCTTGCCGTCCTCGCCGACGCCTTCCCAGCGATACTTGATCTTGCTGTGGAGGTGGATGACCTTGGAGTGCAGCGCATGCTCGAGCTCGGCCATGTCGCCGAAGATCTTGCCCTCGCCGGGCAGGCCTTCGCGCATGATCGAGACGTAGTAGAGGCCGAGCACGATGTCCTGCGACGGCACGATGATCGGCTGGCCGTTCGCCGGATGCAGGATGTTGTTGGTCGACATCATCAGCACGCGCGCTTCCAGCTGCGCTTCCAGCGACAGCGGGACGTGCACGGCCATCTGGTCGCCGTCGAAGTCGGCGTTGAAGGCGGCGCAGACCAGCGG
>JAEZEU010000481.1 GCA_023432885.1 Pseudomonadota bacterium
CCGACAACATCGCCTGGAAGCTCGCTCGCGTGCTGCATGGCGAAGCCGACCAGCGCCTGCTCGACAGCTATTCGCCGGAACGCCGCGGCGCGACGCTGGACGTGTTTTCCAATGCGACCAAGAGCACACGCTTCATGACGCCACCGACCCGCGGCTGGAGGCTCGTCCGCGAAGCTGCGCTGTCGCTCAGCCTCAAGCACGAGTTCCCTCGCGGTCTCGCCAATCCCCGGCAGATGCAGCCCTACACCTACTCCGCAAGTCCATTGACGCCCTTTGCCAGCAGAGATGCGGAGTTTGCCTCCGGACCGCCCTGCGGCAGCTTCGCGCCGAATGCCAGATTGGCCGACGGCAGTTTCCTGCTCGACCGCGCCGGCTATGGGATGACGGCAATCCTGTTCTGTGACGGCACGCCGGATGCGGAGCAATCCGCCCTGCTCGATCAGTTGGGCCGATCGGACAAGCGCTTCGTGGCGCTTCTCGTGCAGCGAACCGGTACCGTCGCGGGCTCGATCCAGGATGCCGGCGGCAAGATCGCCCGCCTGTACGGCGCCGCGCCCGGGACGCTCTATCTGCTGCGCCCGGACCTGCATATCGCCGGCCGCTGGAAAACCATCACGGCCGACGAGATCGCGCATACCGCGCGCCTTTGCTTGGGGGTTTCGCCGCCATGAGCCAGATGTCCTTCGACGATCTCGAAGCCGCCTACGAGGCGCTGGCGGTTGCCATCGACGCCGCGGGCGAGAAGCGCGAGGCGCTGTTCCTGACACGGCTGGCGCTGGTGCTCGCACACGAGCTCGGCGACATCGGCGCGTTCAAACGGGCCGTCCAGACGGCGCTGGAGGAGCTTCCTTAAGGCCACGTACCCATAAAGCCAGCGTGCTTGGGTCGGGCACAACTAACGTCCGCTTGTTCGCCAATAGCGGCGCAACAGCGGACGTCGCCTGAGGTCGCGAAAGGGCCGAAACCGGCCCCTATCAAAACAGCTGGCGAGTCTCCTTCGCGCCTTGATGTCTCATTTGTCGAGGCTACGCTCAGCGCTGAAAGACGACCTTGCCGCCGACCATCGTCAGGTCCGCCTTGATGTCCTTGATCTGCTCTTCCGGCACGGCCATGTAGTCCGCAGAGAGCACCACGACGTCGGCAAGCTTTCCAGGCTCAATCGTCCCTTTCCGCGCTTCATCGAACGTGTAGCGCGAAGCCGCGCTGGTGTAGAGGCGCAGGGCCTGCTCGCGAGTAATGGCTTCCGCCGCTCCATAGATTTTTCCGTTCGGATCCTTCCTGGTCACCATGACATACATGTTGAGGAATGGGTTGATCGGATTGACGGGGAAATCCGTTCCGGCGCCGAGATTGTCGAGGCCCATTTTCGCGATCAACGTCCTGGTCGGCACGGCGCGATCAGCGATCGCCCGGCCCAGAAACCGCTCGACGGTCGCGGCCTTGTCCCACATGAAGGCGTTCTGGAAATCAATGCGGACCCCAAGCCTGTGCGCACGCTCCATCTGCTCCGGCCTGATCAGACTGGCGTGGATGAGGACGAAGCGACGATCCCGTATCGATTTTTCCTGGTTGACTGCCTCGAACGCGTCGAGCACCTGGTCGATACCGAGGTCGCCGACGACGTGCACGCCCACACGCCAGCCGTAGCGGTTGCAGATCGAGATGAGTTGCTTCAGCCGCTCGGGCGTCTGCTGCGCGATGCCACGGTAGTTGTCATGTGAATCGGGATAGACATCGCGCATGAGCGCTGTCTTCAGCGTCATGCCGCCATCGTAAAATATCTTGATGCCGGCGAATTTGAGCCAATCATCCCCGAAACCCGACGAGGCGCCGTTGGCAGACATGATCGCTTCCCACGCCGTCAGATCGGCAGGCGGCTCCGGCCGGAACATCACGCCCGTGCGCAAGGTCGCTTTTCCGGACGCGGCAAGCTGCTGCAGCGTACGGATATCGCGGGCTTCCGTTGCCCCCTCGATCGCGCTGGTGATTCCAAAGCTGTTCAGCACGCCTTCGGCAATGGTGAACTGCCGTATCTCGTCCTCTTCTGTCCAGGGCGGCACGGCCTTCTCAACCCGATCGATCGCTGTCTCGACAAGCACACCGGTCAATTCGCCGGCGGCGTCGCGCTCGAAGGATCCACCGGCAGGATCCGCGGTGGTCTTGTCGACCCCTACCTTCTGCAGTGCCATGGTGTTCGCCATCGAGAAATGCCCGACGGTGCGCAGGTAGACCGGATTGTTCGGGGCGACGCTGTCGATCTCCTGCCTGGTGAGATAGCGTTTCTCGGCGAGTTGCGACGGCGGGTGCCATGCGCCGCCCACGATCCACTCGCCCGGCTTCTTCTTTGCCGCGAATGCCTTGATCGCCTCGAGCGCTTCCGCGACGGTCTTCGCACGGGCCATGGTGACGACATAGTCGCCAAGTCCTGCTGCCTTGAAATGAGCGTGAGTATCGATCAATCCAGGAATGACGGTCTTGCCGGACACATCGATCACGCGTGTCCCGGCGCCGACAAGCGCCTTGATCAATGCGCTGCTTCCGGTCGCGAGAATCTTTCCGTCTCTGATGGCGACCGCCTCCGTCACGGTGGATCGTTCGTCCAGTGTCAGGACCTTTGCGTTGACGAGGACGAGGTCTGGCGCGTTGAGGTCTCCCTGCTGGGCTGCCGCAGGGACGCCGGCGAACCACATTCCCGCTCCGAAAACCGCGAGCGCCGTCAACTTAGCGACCATTGGATCCCCCTTCCCATTTTGTTCAATAGACGAACATTTGTTCTATTGTTTTGACGGTAACTCCAGTCTCCAGCCGGTTCAATGCTTCTCTTAGCCAAGCATGCGAAGTTCATTCGTCCGCCAGGATTCGACTGCCTGTGAACGGATCGCTTCGAACAACCGCCGCAACAGATCAGCGTCGCGGAAAACGGTCATGCCTGGTTCTTCGGCCCGGGCGTGCAGTCAGCTTTGCTCGTTCCATAGAGCGACGTCTCGCTATCGGTTCACACGCGTTTCTGTTGCAGCCAGAGTCTTGCCGCCAGGACAGGTATAGAAATCGCCCGCTGGATCGTGATCGAAGTCTTCCTGAGCCAAGTTGCCGTCCTTCTGCGGCGGACGCTGCCG
>JAEZEU010000488.1 GCA_023432885.1 Pseudomonadota bacterium
CCGAGGCGCCGCACCCGGCGGTCGAACTCCGTCCGCAGCAGCCGGGCCACGTCGGAGATCACGACACCAATATACTCTTCGGTATTGGGCATTCTTGCGGTTGTATCCGCCCTGATTAGTAAGCTAGCTTAGTATTATTGGTAAGCTAGGTTATTATCCGACCGGCAATCAAGGGGCAATGCCTTGAGTTCTGCGAGTCTGGAGGCGGACGAGCCGGCCGGCGGGATGACCCCGGCGCAGCGCTATTTGACGCTGACCACAGTGGTTCTCGGCTCCTCGCTCTACGGCACGGCGCTGCTCACAACGTCAACCATCCTGCCGCAAATGCAGGGCGCGCTGTCGGCAACCCAGGACGAGATCGCCTGGGTGATGACTTTCAACATCCTCGCCACCGCCGTCGTAACGCCCATGACGGGCTGGCTGGTGTCACGCTTCGGCTCCAAGCGCGTGATGGTCTGGTCGATCGCCCTCTTCACTGCAGCGACCTTGCTGTGCGGGATGGCGCAATCGCTGGAAATGCTGGTGCTGTGGCGCATCGTGCAGGGCGGCGCCGGCGCGCCGGTTACGCCGCTGTCGCAGTCAATCCTGTTCGAAGCGTTTCCGCGCCGCCAGCACGCCATGGTGATGTCTATCTTCGGCATGGCGGTGGCGCTCGCACCGGCGTTCGGGCCCGTGTTCGGCGGCTATCTTGCGGAAATGCACGGCTGGCGCTGGTCGTTCTACATGCTGGTGCCGATCGGGATCGCATCGACGCTCGGCATGGCCCTGACCCTGCCGGCCGACAAGCTGCTCGCCAAGATCCGTTTCGACTGGACCGGCTTCATCGCGCTCGCAACGGCGCTCGCGGCGGTTCAGCTGGTGCTGGCGCGCGGCGTCCGGCTCGATTGGTTCGAATCCACCGAGATCGTGATCGAAAGCCTGGTCGCGGCGATCGCGTTCTACGTCTTTCTCGTGCACAGCCTCGGCGCCCGCCATCCTTTCGTGAATCTGAGACTGCTGTCCGACCGCAACTACGCGATTGGACTGGCGCTCGTGACGATCTACGGCATGCTGAACTTCACGCCGATGGTGCTGCTGCCTCCTCTGCTGCAACAGCAGGCCGGCTTCCCCGACGCGCTGGTCGGACAGGTGATCGGATGCCGCGGCCTCGGCATGCTGGTCGGCTTCATGATCGCCGGCTTCATGAGCCGGATCGATCCGCGCATCAGCATGGCCTTCGGCTTCGGGCTGCAGACCGTGGCAGGCTTGTGGATGCTGACCTTCGATCTCAACGTGACGATGGAGATCCTGATCGCCAACAGCGCCATCCAGGGGTTTGCCGTCGGCATCGTCTGGGTGCCGATCACGGCGGTCGCCTTCGGCACGCTGGACGCAAAGCACTACGCCGAGGCGTCTGCGATCTTTCACCTCTTGCGCAACATCGGATCGAGCTTCTTCATCTCATTGTCTATCGCCGAGATCGTGCGCACGACAGGAGCCAATTACAGCCGCATGACCGAGATGATCACGCCCTACAACCGCGCGCTGGCGATGCCTGATGTGACCGGCGGATGGACTTTCGACACCGTGCAGGGCCTCGCCCGGATCGCCAAGGAGATCGCGCGGCAGGCTACCATGATCGGCTACCTCAACGCTTTCATGATGTACACCGTGGCCTCGGGGCTTGCGGTCGTCTTCGCGCTGCTGGTCAAGGGCCGCAAGGCGGGATGACACCGCTGCCCGATCAATGCCGTTCACCGCGCAAGGTTTGTCCCCGCTGCTTCAGAGTAAGCGCTATCACCTTGTCGCTGGCGTCGCGCTCGAAGTCGATCTCGGCGCCTACGGACTCCGCGACGAAGACGTCCCTTTCGACGGACGCCAGTTCGAGCGATGGCTGGTTGGTGCCCTGGGCAAAGAGCTTCGGGCCTGTCGAGAATATGCGTAGCGCAAATTTCGGCGTCAGCGGATAGTTACCGACGTAATCATTGAGCTGCTCTTCCGTCGGCGTCCATTTGCTCGCACCCGCGGCAGGCGGACCTACGCGCTCAGCCTCCAGCGCGCCGCCGCCCTGAAACCAGGTGAAGCTGTATGTTCCGTCCGCCTTGCGCTTCGGCCGCAGCAGCGCGTCGAATTTGAGCGGATAGAAGTCGCCCGCGCTGTCATAGCCCATCTCGAATTCGGTCTGACCGTCCGCCTGAATAGTCAGATGACTGCCTTTACGTCGCAATTCCATGCCGAGCCCCACTCGAAGGCGATACTTGCCGGCGAGCGCATCGATCAATCCGGCCTCGGCCGTCGCTACCACACGCGGCCTGCCGGCCGGGATGGAGGGATCGAGCAAGTGAAAGCCGAGCGATCCAAGGCCGCCGCTGGACGTAAGCGCCGTATCGCTGAGGAGGACCACAGCGCGCTTCGCCTCCCGATCGAAAGCAGCGAAAGCCGAGTACCCGCCGGTGCCGCCCTCATGCCAGATGCGGGGGTACCCGTTTCTCGTTGACAGCATCCAGTTCATGCCCATCCTGTGACCATCGACTCTGGCGATCTGTTCCTGGGTTAGCGCCAGAGCCGGAGTGATGGCGCTCTCGCGCGTGCCGAGTTGGCCTTCGAGATACCGCAGCATGTCGGGCAAGGTCGCACGCACGCCGCCGGCGCCGGCCATGTCGGGATGAAAATCCCATGGTACCACGGGCTTCCCGCCGGGGAGATGACCTTCTGCCGGAAGAACATTCGATGGACGCCGGGCTACATAGGTTTCATGCATTCCGAGCGGCGTAAGCAACCGCTCCCGTAGCAACGTCTCGTAATCCTTGCCGCTGCGTTTGGCGAGCGCATAGGATAGCACCATCATCGCGAAATTCGAATACTCCCACTTCGAGCCCGGCTCGCGTGTCAACTGCGTTGCAGCCAGAGAGTCCAGCAAGTTGCGTTCGGTGGCGCCGGCGTAAGGGTTGTTTGGGTCGGGCGGGAGATAGCGGGGAGGAAGGGGTGGCAAACCCGAAGTGTGGGCGACGATTTGACCGATTGTTATTTCGCGCCCGTTGAACGACGGCACACGTGTTCCCGGCGGCAACAGCTTGGCGATCGGATCATTCAGCGCAATTTCGCCGCGCGCAACAAGTTCGGCAAGCAGCGCCGCGGTCATCGTCTTGGTGACAGAACCAATTTCGAACGCGGTATGATCGTCATATGGACGCTGGGAATTCGGGTCCGCGCAATAGAAAGCCGTCGAAATGGTGCGATCTTCTATCACGCCGGCCGCGACGCAGGCGCCGGTACGATCTCCCCTGAAACGCTGCTCAAGAGCCGAACGCACATCGTCATTGCTGACGGCGAACGCCGGCGATGAGCACAACAGGAAGACTGAAAACGAAAGAAGCTGCGATCTCATGGGCTCGCTTGCAATCCTGCTTCCGGAATCGATAGCCCGTGCAGGCGGGCGTTGTTGACCCTCGCGGCGACCACCAGATCAGTCACTATCCCTCGAAATCGTACTGCTTGCTGAGGTGGTCGCCGATCTGCACCAGCATGGAGACGCATTCGGGGTAACCAGGTTTGGCGGCGGTGGCCTCGTCCGCTTTGGCGCGGAATTCCCAGCTGTCGCCGTCGCGGAGCACGGAGATGACGATACCGTCTGGGCAGTCGGCGTGAACCTTCAATTCCGCGCGCGCCATCGCAATCAGTTCGGCTTCGGTCTTTTTCGGCCTGCTCATGATGTCTCCCCGGCAAGTAGCGGCGGATAAATTGCCGGTTCGCCGCGCGCCTGTCGAGGGACCGAATGTCTCTTTTTACTTGAGCATGATCCGTCCGACGGTCGGTCTGCTTGCGCCGGCGCGGCGCTTCGGATCGGAAATCATGCGCTATCGGCGGACCGGCACCTTCTTCAGCCCGACGATCTCGGGCAAGGAGCCGGTCGCGACCGGGTCGCCCTTGACCGTCTCCGGCGGCAGCGGCGCACGCGCGGTCATGTCGGGGAAGCGGGTCTTCATCTCGCGCAGGAAGCCGTCCAGGGTGTCGACGCTCGCCGCCATCTTGGCGATCTCGGCGAATTCGGCGCTGTTGCCATTGGCCGGCTTGCTCGCGGTCTCGAAGGCGAAGCGGTCGGCCTCCCCGCTCATCAAGGGCGCATATTTCTCGCGGAAGCGTGCCAGCCCGATGGCATCTTCGGCCAGCGCGTAGCCGACCACCGCGCGGATGATGTCGCTCTTCTCGTTCGAGTCCAGCGGTTTGAAATCGCGCCAGCGCTCGCCGTAATAGAGTTCGACCTGCTCCGCCGACTCGCGCCAATGCCGCGAGGCCCAGTAGATGTCGGACCGCAGCCGGACCGCCTCGCGCCCCGAGATGTTGGAGATGATGTCGAGCGCGAGGTCATGCCGGCCGACGTCGCTCTGCGCCCGCGCCTCCAGCAACAGCCGCTGCGTACGCAGTTCACCCGAGAGGTCGGCAATACGGGTGCCGCGCAGCGCCGCGATGGCGCGGTCGGGCTTGCGGTTGGTCAGGTACACCATGGCAAGGCGGGCGGCGACCTGCGCGCGCGCCGCACCCTCGAGCCGCCTGTCGATCTGGTACTGCAGCAGCTCGGCGGCCTGGTCCAGCAGGTCGACGGCCACCAGACGGTCGGCGAGCTTGCGGATCATCTCGTCGCCGCGCCGCCCGATCGGGGTCAGCTCGCGAAACTCATAAAACATCGCCAGCGCCTCAACCGGTGGCAGGTCGTCGCCCTTCGAGGTCAGATAGAGTTCGGTGAATAGCGCCGCCGCCATGTCCTGAGCCTGGCGCGCGACTTCCGAATTGGGCTGCAGACGCGTTGCGGTCCGCACGGCCGACAGCGCCTCGTTGTAGCGCCCGTTCTGTGCATAGATATCGGCCATCAGCTGCAGCGCCTTCACCTCGATCGCATCGCCCCGCCAGGTCACCGACAGCGTTTCCAGCTCGCGCAGCGCGTCGGGCTGCGTCACTTCCTCGCGCTTCTGCCGCAGCATGATGTCGCGCAGCTTGGCCTCGGCGGCGGATTGGCGGTCGTTGGACGAAATCGCCGTCCAATACTCGTTCATGGCATCGCGGTCATAGCCGAGCGCTTCGGCGAGCCGTCCACGCAGTACGGATACCGCGGGCCGCAACTCCGCGGGTACCCCGACCACGTCGAGATCGCCGCGGCGGCGCGCGGCGCCGGCATAATCCTTGACCTCCAGCGAAGCGCGCATCGCATCCATCACCACGATGCGCTGCAGTTCCGGGGGCAGCGAGGCGATGGCAAATTCGACGTTCTTGAATTTTTCGCGCGCTTCGGCCCATTTGCCCTGCCGGGCCTTGGCAAGGCCCTGCCATAGCTGCGCGTCGTAGTTGGCGCTGATCACGGGGGTCGCAAGATCCTGCAGGCCAGCGGCGGGCCGGCCGATGATGATGTTGGCCGCCGCGCGCAGCAACAGCGCGCCGGAGTCTTCAAGACCCGATTTGGAGTCGTCGAGCACGAAGTCGGCGACGCCCTTGGCCTCGTAATACAGGCCGCGCGCCATGTAGAAGCGCGCCAGTTCCAGGCGCGCGCGCAGCTTCTGCTCAGCCGATGCCGTCGCGTTCGCCAGGGCACGCATCAGCTCATTCTCGCGCGCGACGAAGGAGCCGGCCTGGTTCTTGCGCCACTCCTCGAGGTCGAAGGGCGAGCGCGCCGCGGTTGCGGCTCGTTCCGCCGCCACGTCGGCCGATGACAGCGTCAGTCCGCCTGGCTTGCCCAGCCTGATCTTGTCGGTGGCGATCTCGGCGGTGACATCGTCGGAATTCGGGCGCACGGCAACGCCATGGATCGATTCCAGCAGCGTCAGCTCGACGAAATCCTGGCGCTTGATCAGGCCGCGGATGGGCGGCAGCGCGGTGACGACGAACAACGTATCCCCGGCATCGGGATCGCTGAACTTGTGCAGCAGCCCCGGATTGGCGAGCGGCACCGAAACGTTGGCGAGCGACGGCTCGGTGATGTTGCGCACGGCGACCAAAGGCAGCGGCGGCGCATGCATGGTGTCGGCGAAGGTCAGCGTCCAGATGGATCCGCCTTCGCTCTCTTCCCCGCTCAAAGAAGGCAATTGCGGGCGGTTGAGGCGGATGCGCACGGCCTGCCCCTTCGGGATCGACAGACTGCTCACCTCGGCGACGAGCGCGCCTCCCTTGCTGCGGATCGGGTCGATGTTCACCGGATTCGCGGAATCGAACACCAGCCATACCGTGTCGGCGCGGCGGAACAATGCGGCAGGCGTCGTGCCGGTGAAGGAGAAGGTCACGCGCAGCCCGTCGGCATCGCGCTGGGCGGCAACTGATGCTGCTTGCTTGTCGGCGGCGACGGCGGGCGGGCTGGCTGGCGCGGCCGGGGTCGTTTTCGGCGCTGCCGCCGCCGTCTCGGCGTTTGGGGCCAGCGGCCGGGCTGCTTCGGCCGCAGGAGGTTGTTCAGGCACGGCCGCCGTGGCGGGCTTTGCAGGCTCGACGGGAGCCGGCGGCTTCTCCGCGGCTGGCGGCGGTGGCTGCACGGCGGCCTGCGGCGGCTTTGCAGCGGCCTCGCGACTGATGCCGATCCTGGCCTGTTCGGCGACCGTCGCCGAACTCGGCTGAGGCACCTCCGCGGGCGCAACCGCGGGCTGCGGCTCACCCGCCTCCTGCTTCGCTGGAGCCTCCAGCGCGGGCTTCATCGCCGCCAGCGGCGCAGCCGACGGCACCGGGGCCCGCGTCTCGGACGATGCTTTCGGTTGTGCGGCGGGCGCCTTGTCCTCTTGCTGGAAGGCGACGTCGATGACGTAACTCTTCTCCTCGCGGAAGGAATGCACATCCACATCACCGATCAGCTCGGCCTCGACCACGCTTTTTTCGCCCTCGATGCGCTGGCTGATCGAGGCGACGTTCGGTGGCGCGGCAACCTTCGCATCCGCAAGATCAAATGTGAGGGGCGCGTTGAAGAGGAGCGACAGTTTCTGCTCGTTCAGCACCGAGGAGACGCCGACGCCGTCGGGCATCTCGAAAATGAAGCGAACGAAGGTTGGCTGCACCGAGGCCTTGACGCGCACCGGCGGCCGCTTGCGCGCGGCGTCATCCGCTTTCTGCTGGCGCAGAGCGCGCTCGGCGGCGCGAGCACGCTCGGAGAGTTCCCGCACGACCTCGCTCGGCAAGGGAGGCGGCGCCCCGGTCCAGGAATCCGGCAACAGGTCGACGAACAGCCGCTCGCCGGCGGTCATGGTGTTGATCGTCACGCGCCTGGCGAGAGACAGGCGGATCGCCCCACCGTCCGGATCGATGCGGGCGGATGAGATATAGTCCGGCACGGCATCGCCGACCCTAGCGACGTTGACCGCTACCGGCCGCTTGAAGCGGATCACGATGATCTGGCCCGCCGCCATCACCTGGGAGTCGACGTCCTCGGCGAGCTTGACGACAAGGCGGGCATAGCCGGGATTGGCCTGCAGGATGGCCTCGCCCCGCACCGGCTCGGCCTGGCCGAACGCCGGGCTCGCAGCGCCTGCGATCGATGCCGCGAGCGCGACCGCGAGCGATCCGCGACGGCAGCGCGAGGCGATCCCCGCCGCGGCGCGGCGGAGCGAGCGGAAATCCGTTCGCGCCAAGCGTGTCATCAGCGTCAACGATCCGATCATCGGCGGACGGATTCCGCCGGTTGGGACTGTAGAAGTGGCGGGCTTAAGGGTCTGTTAATGATGCGCGTTAATTGGTCTTGTTCAGCAGCTTGCCCTCGATCTTGGGCAATTCGGCCGCCTGGCTCCTGTCGCCGCCGGCCCGGCGGGCCAGCTCCACCGTCAACCGTTCAGCAGCCTCCGGCTGCATCAGTCCCATGATGTCGCTCATCTTGCGCGGGGCAATTTGCGAGGCGATTTCGATCAGTACGCTCATCTCCAGGCGGTCGAAAACTTTTGCAGCGTCTTTCGGCTTCATGCCCTCATACATCGTGATGATGCCCTTGAAGCGCGCAGCCTCCTGCTCGTTTTTCTGGCCGGCCGCGGCGCCGATACGGCCCTCTACCGCCTTCAACTCCTCGACCTTGCTCTCGATGCGCTTCTCGGCCGCCTTCAACAGGCTCTCGCGGATTTCAATTTCACGGGCGCGCTGTTCGAGCTCCTGGCGTCGCGACTGCAGCCGCTCGAGGATGGCGCGCTCGGATTCCGGCACCCGCGGGCTCTGATCGGGAAACACCACGACGCCATCGGGCTTCGCAGGCTCGCTCGCCGCCGTGGCAGGTTTCGGCGCCTCCTCCTTCTTCGGCGCCGAGCCCGTGATATCGGCCGGATCGCCCTTCTCCGCTTTCGGGCCGGCGGGATAGTTCAGCATCTCCTGCGCCCAGGACGGCTGCTTGGCCACCTGCCGGGCGTTGGGCTGGTAGTCGAACACGTAGCCGCCCTCCAACACGAGGCCCGCGACCTTCAGCACCACCAGGCCGAAGGTCGCGATCAGCACGACCGGTATGACACGGATGTCGCGGAACGATTTCATGCAGCGAGGCCACTGGCCTTTCGGCGTTCGGAGAAGGCCTGCGCCGCCTCGGCAACCGCTCGCGCCGACGACGTCCTTGGCGTGGCAGCGGGCGCGGCCAGCTCCTGTCCTTCAGCCGGCGGCCGCGCTGCAAGGACGATCTTGGACAGGCGGCGGATCACACCGTCGCCTTCGGCGAGTTGATGCTTGAGGTGTTCCGACATCTGGTTCGCCGCCGCGAGTTGGCTGCCGAGGTGCTCGTTGACGTCGCGCACGGTATGCTTGAGCCCGCCGATCGCGCGCTCGGCGATCTCGGTTGCGGTGATCAGCTCGCCGATCACGGCCTTCAGCGAATGCTCGTCCGCCTTCAGCCGCTGCAGGCGCTTGTTGAGCAGGATGCAGTAGCCGATGGTAAGCAGCAGCAGAACCGCTACCAGACTCTCGATCGCTATCCCCAGCGCATGGCTCATTGTGCCTCCAACATCTTGGTTTGCTCGTCGGCTTTCTCGAACATCGCAAGCGTGGTCTTCGGCTTGCGCAATTGCTTGGTTACCCGGATGGCGACGCGGTCGCCGACCCGGCCCATCCGCCCCTCGGTCAGCGTGACGTCGCCGCAGCGCACGGTGACGAGCGCGTCGGCCTTCATCTCCAGCGGCAGCGTGTCGCCGACCTTCAGCGTCATCAGCTGCTTCAAGGGGATGTCCGCCTCATAGAGCACCGCGTCGACGGAGATCTCCGCCTGCGCCACCTCGGTCGCAAAATGTCCTTCCCAGATCGGGTCGCGGCCGAACTTTTCGCCCATGAACATCTGCAGCAGCACGCTGCGGATCGGTTCGATGGTCGCATAGGGCAGGAGCAGCTCGATATTGCCGCCGCGCTCTTCCATGTCGATGCGCAGCCGCACCAGGATCGCCGCGTTGGCGGGCCGGCTGATCGCGGCAAAGCGCGGATTGGTTTCCAGGCGGTCGATCGAAAAGGTGACGGGCGACAGCGGGCGGAACGCCTGCTCGGCGTCGGCCAGCACCACTTCGATCAGCCGCTTCACCAGATTGGTCTCGATCGTCGTGTAAGGCCGGCCCTCGATGCGCAGCGAAGTCTGGCCGCGGCGGCCGCCGAGCAGCACGTCGATGATGGAATAGATCAGGCTGGAATCGACGGTGGCGAGGCCAAAATTTTCCCACTCCTCCGCCTTGAACACGCAGAGGACTGCCGGCAGCGGGATGGAGTTCATGTAGTCGCCGAAGCGCACCGAGGTGATGCGGTCGAGCGAGACTTCGACGTTGTCGGACGTGAAATTGCGCAACGATGTCGTCAGCAGCCGCACCAGGCGGTCGAAGACGATTTCCAGCATCGGCAGGCGCTCATACGACACCATCGCGGAGTCGATGATGGCGCGGATGCCGGAATGGTCGTCCAGATTGATTTCGCCCGCGGTGAAACCGAGCAGATTGTCGATTTCCTCCTGCGAGAGCACGCGCTCGCCCGAATTCTTGTTGTTGCCGAAATCGCGGCTGCCGTCCTCGACCATGGCGGCCCATTGCAGGGCCATGGTGCCGGATATTTCATTGGCGGCGGCTGCCTTTTCGGCCTCTGCGGGGTCCTCGGAGTCGAGCGACGCTTCCCATTGCGCGGCAATGGCATCCTGGTCCATTTGGTCGTTGCCAGTCATGATCTGGATCCGCTCCGCCCCGTCACTGGATCACGATTTCCTTGAACAGGACCGCGCTGACCTGCTGCGGCGCTACGGCCTGATTGACGCGGCGAGTCAGTTCCTCCTTGAGGCGGAACAGCCCGGCCGAGCCGTTGATGTCGCCGGCACGAAGTTCGCGCATGTAGGTCTGGAAGAGGTCGGAGACGCGCGGCATGCTCGGCTTGATTGCCTCGATGCTCTTGTCCTCCTTCACCTCGAGGACGACCTTGATCCTGAGATATTGCACGCGCTCGCCGGGCAGGCTGACGAGGTTGACCATTATTTCCGGCACGTCGACATAGGATGGCGGTTTCGCCGGCGCCGCCTCGGCATGCTTCTTGTCGTCCCCATGGCCCTTGGACATCAACATCCAGCCGCCGGCGCCCGCGCCGAGGATGACGACAAATCCAACGGCGGCGATGATCAGCTTGAGCTTGCTGCGCTTGGCTGGCGCGGCCTCGGCAGCCTCGGCCGCTGCGCCGCCTTCCTGTTCATTCTCCGCCATGGCCCCGCCCCACCTTCCCCGGGAGGAGCGCGAAAGTGCTGCCAGCTGATGGCCGTGACGCGATACGAATGCCGCCGGCGCAACCGCGCCCCGTTAATCGCGGCAACGCTAGGGTAACAATGGTTAACGGTTCCTTTCTTTTGCGCCGCCGCTAGGAAAAATCTGCCGGGCAAACATGGTCAACAAGACCTTTCTGCCGCGCGCTTCCTGCCCCG
>JAEZEU010000517.1 GCA_023432885.1 Pseudomonadota bacterium
ACGATCTGGACTCGGTGAAGGCGTTGATCACGAGCTCAACCGTGGCAGTGATGCTGGAGCCGATCCAGGGTGAAGCCGGTGTGTGGCCGGCAACCGATCAGTTCTTGCAGGAATTGCGTGCGTTGACACGGGAGCATGGCCTGCTGCTGATCCTCGACGAAATCCAGACCGGCGTCGGCCGCACCGGAAAGCTCTTCCACTACGAGCATGCCGGGATCGAGCCTGACATCATGACGCTCGGCAAGGGCATCGGCGGCGGCGTGCCGCTCGCCGTCCTGCTCGCCAAAGAAGAGGTCTCCTGCTTCGAGCATGGCGACCAGGGTGGCACCTTCAACGGCAATCCGCTGATGTGCGCTGCGGGCCTTGCCGTGCTCGAACATGTCAGCCAGCCCGCGTTCCTGAAGACGGCTACCGACGCCGGTCAGTTTCTGGAGAGCGAGTTGCAAAAACTGTCGGCCCGTCACGGCCTCGGCGAGGTCCGCGGCCGCGGGCTGTTGCTGGCGCTAGACCTGAAGCTGCCGATCGGCGCCTCGATCGTGGCGCAGGCGTTCCAGCAGGGCCTGCTGCTCAACTCGCCGCAGCCGGACGCGCTGCGGTTCATGCCGGCGCTGAACGTGACGCGGGCCGAGATATCGCAGATGATCGAAGGACTCGATGCGATCCTCACCGAGGCCGGCGTAGCCAGAAGGGTAGCGTAGCGATGCCGTCATTTCCGGGGCCATGCGTAGCATCGAACCCGGAGTCTCGAGATTCCTCAGGTGCGCAATTGCGCCCCTGGGGTCTGGTGCTAGGCGCCATCCGGAACGACGTGCCCATCATTACGGCCGCAGTATCGCCGCGCCGGTCGTCGCCCTGCTCTCCAGCTCAATATGCGCCCGGGCCGCATCCTTCAGCGCATAGGCATGATTGATCGGCACATGCAGCTTGCCGTTGATCACGGCGGCAAACACGGTGTCCGCGCCCTCCAGCAATTCCTTGCGGGTGGAGACATAGTCATTGAGCTTCGGCCGGGTCGCGAACAGCGAGCCGTGATTGTTGAGCTCGGCAATGGCAAAGGGAGGCACCGGACCGGAGGCGTTGCCGAAGCTCACGAACATGCCGCGCCGCCTCAGGCACGACAGGGATCCCGGGAAGGTTGCCTTGCCCACGCCGTCATAGACGACATCGCACAGTTCGTTGCGGCTGATCTGCTTCACCCGCTCGACGAAATCCTCTTCGTTGTAGTTGATGACGTGGTCGCAGCCGTTCGACAGCGCGAGATCGGCCTTGGCCTTGGAGCCGACCGTGCCGATGACGTGAGCGCCGAGCGCCCTCGCCCACTGGCAGGCAAGCAGGCCGATACCCCCGGCCGCGGCATGGATCAGTACGCGATGGCCGGTCTCGACCTTGAAGGTCTTGTGCAGCAGATACCAGACCGTGAGCCCTTTGAGCATCAGCACGGCACCCTGCTCATAGGTGATGTGGTCGGGCAGCTTGACCAGCTTGTCCCAGGGGATGTTGCGCTCGGAGGCGTAGCCGCCGAGATTGAAGTAATAGGCGACGCGGTCCCCGGGGTGGAAATTCGTCACGCCCGGCCCGACCGCGATCACCTCACCGGCGGCCTCGTTGCCTGCGATGAAAGGCAGTCCCGGCGCCTTGTAGAGCCCCGTGCGGAAGTACACGTCGATGAAATTGAGCCCGACGGCATGCTGGCGAATGCGGACCTCGCCCGGCCCCGGCGCAGGCACGTCCACGCTTTCGTAGGTCAGGACTTCCGGACCTCCAACCTTGTGCACGCGGACCGCCTTCGTCATGGCGTCATTCTCCCTTGTTTTGACCCATTCCGAACCGAACGCTGGCGGGCCGGTCTTGTCAACCAAGGACTGGCGAAAGCCCGAAAGCTCCGCCTACGTTCTGGGCCGTCTCCTGTTACGCTTGGCAAGCACGTTGAAGAACTCGACCGCTGCCGAAAACGTGATGGCGAAGTAGATGTAGCCGCGCGGAATGTGAAACTTGAACCCATCCGCGACCAGCGCCACGCCGATCAGCACCAAGAAAGCCAGCGCCAGCATTTTTGTAGTCGGGTGATCTGCGACGAAGCGCGCCACAGGGCCCGACGACACGTACATGACGACACATGCGATCACGACGGCGGCGACCATGATTTCCAGATCCTGCGCCATGCCAATCGCGGTGATGATTGAATCCAGCGAGAATACCAGGTCGATGACGATGATCTGCATGACCACCCAGAAGAACGCGCTGGTCGCCGACCGCTCGTTTTCACCGCCTTCATTGGCTTCGACCTCGGCATGAATCTCGTGCGTGGCCTTCGCGATCAGGAACATGCCTCCGCCGATCAGGATGATGTCGCGCCACGACAGCGCGAAGCCCTTCACGGTGATGACCGGCTCGGTCAGGCCGATCAGCCAGACCAGCAGGCTGAGCAGGAGTATGCGGAACACCAGCGCGAGCGCGAGCCCGATCTGCCGCGCGCGGGTCGCGTACGGCTCGGGGATCCGCGAGACCAGGACCGAGATGAAGATGACGTTGTCGATACCGAGCACGATTTCAAGCGCGGTCAGGGTCAGCAGCGCGACCCACGCCTCCGGGCTGGTCAGAAGTTCGATCATGCTTTCAGCGATTTTATCAGGCGGATCGCGGCGTTGCTGCCGAGGACATAGGCCCCGATGGCGCAAAGCCCGAACGTAATCGGCAGGCCCACATCGAAGTCATAGACGAGCGTGATCATGGCGAGCACGGCCCAGGCCGCCAGCAGCCACAACGTCAGCCAGCGCAGACGGACGACGCGAAACGGGTGCACGACGTGGATTGGCACGAAGGTAAGCACGATCAGGGCAGCGACCGCGAGAGTCGAGAGTATGGGCGGCATGTGCAGCAAGAACAGATAGAACGCCACCACGTTCCACAGCGCCGGAAATCCGCGGAAGTGATTGTCGGCTGCCTTCATGCGCCGGTCGGCGAAATAAAGCGCGCCGGAGACCACGATGCCGATGCCCAGGATCGGCGCGGGAATCGGCAACAGCATTCCGCTGGCGGTGATCGCGTAGGCCGGCACGAAGACGTAGGTCAGGAAGTCGACCACGAGATCGAGAACGTCACCCGACCAGTTCGGCTGCAGCCGTATCACGTCGAGCCGCCGCGCGATCGGACCGTCGATGGCGTCGATGATGAGTGCGAGGCCCAGCCAGACGAACATGCTGGTCCAGTGCTCACGCACCGCCTCCAGCATCGCGATCAGTGCGACGCCTGCGCCCAGCGCAGTGAAGATATGAACGGAAAATGCCGCCGCTCGCATCCGCGAGGTGGATCGTGACGGTATGGGCGGGCTGGCCTGGTCCATGGGTCGTGCAGAGTGCTATCAGGATTCCATCGGGTTTGCATACCAGAGCTTGCGGCGTTCGGCCGCGCAACTTTGCGGAACTTTTTGAACCGCGCCAAGCCTTGAAATTACTGCCCCGAGCGTCAATTGTCCCCGCTATGAACGACGCTTCGATGACTTTCGACACCGCCGTCGTGGGCGGCGGGCCAGCCGGCCTCACCGCCGCGATCGCACTCGCGGAAGCTGGTGCCAGAACCGCCCTGCTCGCTCGCCGCACCCCTTACGCGGACAACCGCACCACGGCGCTGCTTGGCGCTTCCGTGGATCTGCTGGAGCGGCTTGACGTCTGGCGGCGGTGCCGGGAGAACGCCGCCCCGCTCAAGGTCATGCGACTGGTCGACGATACCGGCCGGCTGGTCCGGGCGCCTGAGGTCCGCTTCGACTGCAACGAAATCGGCATCGACCAGTTCGGCTTCAACCTCGACAACCGCACGCTGGTCGCCGCGCTGGAAGCGCGCGCCGCGGAGCTTCCCGGACTGATGCGGGTGGACGACGAGGCAATGACCGTTATTCCGGAAGCCAGCAGTGTGGCGATCGTCACCCGCCAGGACAGGACGTTGGGCGCTCACCTCGTGATCGGCTCCGACGGGCGGCAATCATTGTGCCGCGAAGCCGCCGGGATGGATGTGAAGCGGCGCGAACTCCATCAGGCAGCCCTCACGTTCAACATCAGCCATTCAAGGCCGCATAAGAACGTCTCCACCGAATTCCATACGCCGCAGGGGCCGTGCGTATTCGTTCCCCTGCCCGGCAATCGCTGCAGCGTCGTCTGGGTTACCGCGCCCGGCGAAGCCGAGCGGCTCATGGCACTGAGCGACGAAGAACTCTCTGAGGCGACCGAGAAGCAAGCACACTCCATTCTCGGCCGCACCACCGTCGAGCCGGGCCGCCACAAATTCCCGCTCGCGATCGAACGGCCCATGCAGATCGCAAAGCATCGCATCGCGCTGGTCGGTGAATCCGCGCACGTCGTGCCGCCGATCGGGGCCCAGGGCCTCAACATGGGACTGCGCGATGCCGCCGATCTCGCCGACATCGTGCGCGAGGCACTCAGTCTTGGCCAAGACCCGGGTGCGCCGCAGGTACTGCATCGCTACGCCGCCGCCCGCCGCAGCGACATCGCGAGCCGCACTTTTGTGATCGACCTCGCTAACCGTTCGCTGCTTTCCGACCTGCTGCCGATCCAGACCGCGCGCGCCGCCGGTCTGCACCTGATCGGCGCGATCGGACCGTTGCGGCGCCTCGCCATGCGCGAAGGGCTGGCGCCGTCCTGGCGGATCTAGGGAAAGGCGAGCCGTCCCGTTTGAATGAACCACATCACGCTGGTCAGCGTGACGACGGAGGCAAAGGTCCCGATCAGCACGGCGACCGAGGCCGGCTCGATCCAGCTGTCGTTCTGGCGTGCCATCACGAACACGTTGAGTGCCGGTGGCAACGCGGCCATCAGGAGCGCCGTCGCCGCCCATGGCTGCGCGAACGGGCCGAAGGCCAGCATCAGGCCGAAGACGAGCAGCGGATGAACGAGCAGCTTGACGGCGATCACACTCGGCACTTCCCACGGCACCCGCTTGAATGAGCGCAGCGCGACAGTCACGCCCAGCACGAACAGCGCGGTCGGTGCAGCGGCGTTTTGCAGAAATTGCAACGTGTTGTTGAGCGCGACCGGGAACTCGATGTGCAGCGCCGCGCAGAGTGCGCCCAGACACGCCGACATGATCAGCGGGTTCAGCAGGATCTGCTTCAGCACTACACCCAGCGCATGCAAGGGCGACGGATGCTCACGATCGGTCAACTCGATCATGAACGGCACGATCGAGAACAGGAAAATGCTGTCACAGCAGAAGATCAGCGCGGTCGGCGCGGCGGCCCTCTCGCCGAGCACGGCCAGTGCCAATCCCGGGCCCATGTAGCCGATATTGCCGTAGGCGCCGGCGAGCCCTGCGATCGTCGCCTCGCGCAGCGTCAGTTTGCCAATCAGCTTGCCGGCCAGCAGGGCCAGCGCGAACGCGAGCATGGTGCCGAGCGTGGTCGCGATCAGGAATGGCGGGTTATTGAGCTCCGCAAACGGCGTTCGGGACATGATCCCGAACAGCAGCGCCGGCAGCGACACGTACAGCAGAAAGAAATTCATCCAGCTGAGCCCGGATTCCGGAAGCGCTTTGACCTTGCCGCAGATGAAGCCGACGAAGATCAGGCCGAAATAGGGGATCGCCAAATTGAGTATATCGATCATGAAGAACGGGATTTCCCGAGCGTTTTCCGGAACGTGGCGCCCGATTTTACCATGCCGCAAAAGGTTAATTCGCCGACATGCCCCTAGCATCGGCCACAATCATGGTCTATCGACAAAGCCATGATCAAGGCGCGTACCGCGAAATTCCAGATCGGGCAGATCGTCCGCCACCGGGTATTTTCTTTCCGGGGCGTAATCTTCGATATCGATCCCGAATTCAACAACACTGAGGAATGGTGGCTGTCGATTCCGGAAGAGGTACGGCCGCACAAGGACCAGCCGTTCTATCACCTGCTCGCGGAAAATTCCGAGACCGAGTACGTCGCCTACGTATCCGAGCAGAACCTGCTGCCCGACGATACCGGCGAACCGATACGCCACTCGCAGGTTGCAGAGATCTTCGTCAAGGACAAGTCCGGCGCCTACCGTCCACGCAACCCTTCGCTGAACTAGGCCGGCATCTCCCTCCCTCAAAACTCCGGCAACAAAAAAGGCGCCCGACCGGGGCGCCTTTTTGCTTGTGCGGCCGGTACACTTTATTTCGCAGCCGGATTAGCCTGTGCTGGGTTGTTCTGCTCGAGCTTCTTGCGGGCCTCCTCGGCGCGCTTCTGCAACTCTTCCTGCAGCTTCTTCTGGTTTTCCTCGAAAACCTTCGGATCGGTCGGCGGGCCGTCATAGGCCTTGGCGAATTCACCTGCGAGCGGCAGCGGCAGGGTCAGCGGGGCGCCATTGGAGTTGATCGCCTGCACGACGAGGGTCTGGCCCTTCTTGAGCGCCGCGAGCACTTCGGGGGTCGCCTCATAGTCCGACATGCAGCCGTTCTGGAAGCAGATCACGTAAGGCGCCTGCTGCGGCTGGTTGCTGTCGATGATGATGCGGGTACCATGAACCAACTGCATTCCGAGCGGCAGTGTCACGCGGAGAATCTTCTTGGGCTCCCCTTCCGGCTCGATGATCACGGCGGCGATGACGGGCTGGCCGGACTCAATGCGGCCGTCCTTGCCGGTGAAGCAGACTTGCTTGGCGCCGGCTTCCTGGCCCTTGAGGCAGAATTTGGTCCAGGGCGCATAGATCAGCTGGATCTGCTGTTCCGGGGGCTGGGCGGCAGGGGCTTGGGCCGCGGGCTGGCCGTTTGCCGGGGCCTGCTGGGCCGCCGGAGCCGGCGCCTTGGGCGCGGCCTTGGGCGGGGCCTTCGGAGCGGCCTTGGGAGCCGCCGGAGCCGGTGCGCCAGGCGCGGGGGCCGGCGTCTGAGCCTGGGCTGCGGAAACCGCTAGCGAAGCCGACAAAGTCGTCGCCGCCAAAAAAGCGAAAGCCCGCCCATGCGGCCGGACTGAGGCGGCCAAGATACGGAAATTCATTGCGGAAAACCCTTTCTAGAAGCCAGGCCACCCGAACCGCTGCGGGCGCCGAGATCCCTGCCCCGTTTTGGGCGGCTGTCTCTTAGCCAATTAAGGCGGTTGAGTGACCGGTTCGGCCGCCTTGTTAAATTGCCCGCCTTCAATACAGCGGCGGACGAAAAGATCAATGCCGACAAGCGTCTCGGTTGAGGTCACAGCGATGCCCAAACGCCTGTGGTAAAGCTTCGCGGGTGAGACTTGTCGAATCAGATCCACGCAGGAAAACACCCCTCCTCCGGCGCGCCGCCGTTCACCTTGCGGGCCTGTTGCTGCTGGCGCCTGTCGTCGTCCCGGAACGGCTCGCGGCCGCCGAGAGCCATGCCATCGCCATGCACGGCGCGCCGAAGCTGCCTGCCGATTTTACCCACATGCCCTACGCCAATCCTGCCGCGCCCAAGGGCGGCCGGCTGATCTTCGGTCTCTCAGGAACTTTTGACAGCCTCAACCCGCTGATCGTGCGCGGGCTCGCCGTTCAGCAGATGCGCGGCTATGTGATCGAAAGCCTGATGGCGCGCGGCAATGACGAGGCCTTCACGCTTTATGGCCTGTTGGCGAAGACTGTCGAGACCGACGATGCCAGGACCTATGTCACCTTCCGCCTCGATCCGCGTGCGCGCTTTTCCGACGGCAAGCCTGTTACCGCCGAGGACGTACTGTTCTCCTGGGCGCTCCTGCGTGACAAGGGCCGTCCCAACCACCGCCAGTATTACGCCAAGGTCGCCAAGGCCGAGGCGCTAGATCCGCTGACCGTAAAGTTCGATCTCGCCGGCGCCAACGACCGGGAACTGCCTTTGATCCTCGGGTTGATGCCGGTACTGCCGCGCCATGCCGTCGACCCCGCGACGTTCGAAGAGACCACTATGACCGGACCGGTAGGTTCCGGGCCCTATCGCGTCACCGCCGTGCGCCCGGGAGCCAGCGTCACGCTGACCCGGAATCCGGACTATTGGGGCCGCGATCTGCCGGCCAATCGTGGCCTTTGGAATTTCGACGAGGTGAGGCTCGATTTCTATCGCGAGGCCAACGGCCAGTTTGAGGCATTCAAGCGCGGCCTGTACGATTTCCGCGTCGAGAACGAGCCATTGCGCTGGCACGAGGGCTACAATTTTCCTGCTGCTCGCAGTGGCGAGTTGATCCGCGACAGCTTCAAGATCGGTATGCCGCAGCCATCGGAGTTCTTGGTTTTCAACACGCGTCGGCCGGTGTTTTCCGACATTCGCGTGCGCCGCGCGCTGACGTTGCTGTTCGATTTCGAATGGATCAACAAGAACTACTTCTTCGGTCTGTACGGCCGGCAGGCGGGCTTTTTCGCCGGCTCGGAACTCTCCGCTTACGAGCGCGCCGCCGACGAGCGTGAGCGGGAATTGCTCGCACCATACGCCTCCCGCATGCCGTCCGACATTCTCGACGGCAGCTACCGCCTGCCGGTCACCGATGGATCGGGACGCGATCGGGCAAGCCTGCGTGCGGCGCTGGCGCTGTTGTCCGAAGCCGGCTACGAGCTCGACGGCACGGCGCTGCGGCAGCGCACGACCAAGGCGCCCCTCACTTTCGAGATATTGGTGACCACGCGCGATCAGGAACGCATTGCGCTCGCCTACCAGCGCGATCTCAAGCGCGCCGGCATCGAGGCCAGCATCCGCGCGGTCGATCCCGTGCAGTTCGACCAGCGCCGGCTCGGCTACGAGTTCGACATGCTCCAGAACCGCTGGGACCAGTCGCTCTCGCCCGGCAACGAGCAGTCGTTCTACTGGGGCACGGAGGCCGCCGACACTCCCGGCACCCGCAATTACATGGGCGCCAGGGATCCGGCCATCGATGCGCTGATCGCGGCCATATTGGAGGCGCGGGAGCGGCCCGCCTTTGTCTCTGCAGTGCGGGCGCTGGACCGCGTCCTGATGTCCGGCTTCTATGCTATCCCCCTGTTTAACGTGCCCGAGCAATGGATTGCCCGTTGGAATCGGATAGAAAAGCCTTCAGCCACGTCGTTATCGGGCTACTTGCCGGAAACCTGGTGGCACAAGCCGGATCAGCAGAAAGCTGGTCAGCAGTAGTGATGCCAACGAAGCGATGCAGCCGAAGTTCGTGACCCATCCCAACGCCTCACCCACGCTCGACGTTCTCTTCCAGCGTCTTCTCGCGCGGCAGCCGGACGCGCTGGCGCTGGTCGACCCCCTCAACAAGCAACGCGTTACCGGCCAACCGCCGAAGCGCCTGACCTTCGCGCAGGCCGATCGCGCGATCTCGGCGCTGGCGGCGCACTTCATCGAAGCGGGCCTTCCGGCAAACTCGGTCATCGCGCTGCAACTGCCGAACACGATCGAATTCGCGCTGGCGGCGCTCGCCGCCTACCGCGCGGGCCTGGTGGTCGCGGCGGTGCCGCTGCTCTGGCGCCAGGCGGAGCTGACGGTCGCGCTGAACCGCACCGGCGCGCGGGCGGTGGTCACTGCAAGCCGGATCGACGGCGTCTATCACGCCGACATCGCCATGAACGCGGCCGCGGAATGCTTCTCCATCCGCCACGTGTGCGGCTTCGGCGACGATCTTCCGGAAGGCATGGCCTCACTCGATCGCGCCATTGCCGCAGAGTCGCCGACTACTCGTGCAGTGATCCAGGACGGCCGCAAGGCGGCGCTGATTTCGTTCGACGTCATCTCCGACGGATTCCGCGCGGTGCCGCGTACCCACCTCAGCGTCATCGCCGGGGGGCTCGCGCTGTCGCTGGAGAGCGATGTGCCGCAAGGCGCCTCCATCATGTCGGCGTTCACGCCCTGCTCTTTCGCCGGCGTAGCCTCGTCGCTGGCGATGTGGCTGCTGACCGGCGGAACACTGGCGTTGCATCATCCCTTCGACAGCGAGATTCTGGAGCGGCAGATCGTAGAGGACTCCTGCGACACGCTGGTGGCGCCCGCGCAGCTTGCATTGCGGCTTGACGAGCTGGATCTGTCCGCACGGACGCCCGGCCTGCGTAACGTCCTCGGACTCTGGCGCTCGCCGGAACAGGTCGCCTCCAGCGCGTCATGGAGCGCGCAGACTGCCAGCCTGACCGACGTCTATGTGTTCGGCGAAGCCGGCATGTTCGGTGCGCGCCGCGGCGAAGATGGCGCACCGGCCGCGATCCGGCCCGGACCGCACGGCGCCCCGCGCGAGTTGCCGGGGTCGGCGATCTCTGGCGAGATCCTGCTCACCCCGCGCGGAACACTGGGTTTGCGAGGACCGATGGTGACAGTTGCCGCCTACGCACCGCCGCCTCCGCCGGGGGATTCGCTCATCGCGGCGCCTCCTCGCGACTATGTCGACACAGACTACGCGGCGCGCCTCGACCACACCACCGGGACCATCAACATCACCGCACCGCCGTCCGGCATCATGGCGGTCGGCGGCTATCGCTTCCTCGCACAGGATCTGCAGGAATGGGCCAAGCGCCTCGGCCAGGGAGCGCTGCTCACGGCGCTGCCGGACCGCATGAGCGGGCACCGGCTGGCGGGCCGCGCCCCCGATAATTCGCGCGCTCGCGAAGCGCTTTCAGAATTGGGCCTTAACCCACTGATGGTGGAAGCTTTTCGCGACCGCTCCAGCACCTTGTAAGGAATATTTCCGGGGTTCCGTTGACCTCGCATTAAGCCTGCAAACCTAGGATCGCGACCTCAGTTCGGAGGTCAATCCATCCAGATGTCTCAGCAAGGCCCGATCCTCATTGTCTCGGCTGGCGAAAGCCCATCTTTCGCCTCGGCGCTGCATGAGACCAAGCTGTTTCCGATCGTCGAAGCAGATTGGCGTGAGGCCGCGCGAGCCGTCGAGCAATTGCGGCCCGGCGCCGTTCTCGTCCCATCGTCCGGCAGCGACAGGCCCGACCTTGAGGCTCTGGCCCGACAGGTCGCGCAACGCGAGCCTTATCTGCCACTGATCGTGATCGATCCCGGCACGCGATTGCCCGACAACGCCGTTCCATTCACGCACGATGCCGACCATCCCGAACGGCTGCTGGCGCGTATCAACTCGGCGTTACGCGTGCGCTCGCTGCATGCGACCGTCATGCGCCGGCTCGACCCGCCGCGGCGCGTGGCGATATCGGATATCGATCCCGCGCGCGACGCGACGGTGCTGCTGATCGGCCGTAGCGGCGCTTATCCTGCGCTTTCGGTCGCGCTCGGCGAACGCATCGGCGTGGTCGGCGCGCTCAGCATCGAGGCAGCTGCAAAGCAGCTCAACAGCCGCGACATCGACGGGATCGTGCTTGCCGACGGTTTTACCCCGCGTGTGATCGATGCGTTCCTCACCGTGCTGGCCGAGGATGTGCGTTTCCGCAACCTGCCCATCGTGGTCACATCCGCAAGCCTTCAACCCACCTACGAGCTTGCCAATCTCGAGATCATTGCCGCCGATCCGGCTCGCGTCGCCGCTTCCGTGCTTCCGATGGTACGCCAGCATGCTTTCGAGGTGCATCTGAGCCGCACCCTGCGTTCGATCGACGCCAACGGCCTGGTTGACGCCCGGACCGGCCTGTTCACCCGCGCCGCTTTTGATCGCGATTTTGCGACGGCCGTCTACCAATGCCAATCGCGCGGCGGCGGCCTGTCGGTAGCGCGCTTCGCGTTCGATCCCGCGCATCCGCGCGCCCAGTTCGACGGCGCGCGGATCATCAGCCGCCTGATGCGCCAGAGCGACTTCGGCGTGGCGCAGGGGGATGGATCGGTGCTCGTCGTCTTCGCCGAAACGGATTTGCGCAACGCACACATGATTTCCCGGCGCATGTCGGCCGTCATGCGCCACACCAGCCACGGCAGGCGCGACACGCGATCGGAACCGGCCGTCACGGTGGCGACCTTGCTGCCGAACGATTCCGCAAAGTCGCTGCTGGCGCGGCTCGCCGACAATCCGCAGCGCGCAGCTTCCTGAGCCTACGCCGCCTTCCTGCTCTCCGCGAGATTGGCGAGCTGGCGCAGGATTTCCGTGGTGCCGGCAAGCCGCTCCTCGGGCGTCTCCCAGTCCTGGAAGAATACCACCTTCATGTCCGGCCGCACCTTGGCCGCCTGTCCGTGCTGGCGGATGAAGGCAACGAGCCGATCAGGCTGGGCGAAGCTGTTGTCGCGGAAGGATAGCACCGCTCCCTTCGGGCCGGCATCGACCTTCTCGACATTGGCGCGTCGGCAATAGGCCTTGATGGCGGCGACCTTGAAGAGATAACGCACCTCGTCCGGCAGCACGCCGAAGCGATCGCGCATTTCCGCTGCGAAATTGTCGATTTCCTCGTCGGTGTCCAGATCAGCCAGCCGCCGGTACAACGACAGCCGCACCGCGAGATCGCTGACATAATCCTCCGGGATCAATACCGGCATGCCGATCGTGATCTGCGGCGACCAGCGGTCAGCCGCAGGCTCGGCCACGCCGGCCTTGAGGTTGATGATCGCTTCCTCCAGCATCGATTGGTAAAGCTCGAAGCCGACTTCCTTGATGTGACCGGACTGCTCCTCGCCGAGCAGGTTGCCCGCGCCGCGGATGTCGAGGTCATGGGAGGCGAGCTGAAATCCGGCCCCGAGGTTTTCCAGCGATTGCAGCACCTTCAGCCGCCGTTCCGCCTGAACGGTGATCTTTTGCTGGGCCGGCAGCGTGAACAGCGCATAAGCCCGCAGTTTCGAGCGCCCGACCCGGCCGCGCAGTTGGTAGAGCTGAGCAAGGCCGAACATGTCGGCGCGGTGCACGATCAGCGTATTGGCGTTCGGGATGTCGAGCCCGGATTCCACGATCGTGGTCGACAGCAGGATATCATATTTGCCGTCATAGAACGCCGACATGATGTCCTCGATCACGGTCGCTCCCATTTGTCCGTGGGCGACCGCGACCTTCATCTCCGGCACGTTCTTGTCGAGGAAATCCTTGACGCCGGCGAGATCCTCGATTCGCGGAACCACATAGAACGCCTGCCCGCCGCGATAGCGCTCCCGCAGCAGCGCTTCCCGGATCATCAGGGGATCGTGCGGCGCCACGAAAGTGCGCACCGCCAGCCGGTCCACCGGCGGCGAAGCAATGATCGAAAGCTCGCGCACGCCGGTCAGCGCCTGCTGCAGCGTGCGCGGGATCGGCGTGGCGGAAAGCGTCAGCACATGCACCTGAGCCCGAAGCTGCTTCAGGCGCTCCTTGTGGCCAACGCCAAAATGCTGCTCCTCGTCGATGATGAGCAGGCCCAAATCACGGAACTTGATCGACTTGCCGAGCAGCGCATGGGTGCCGACGACGACATCGATCCCGCCTTCGGCGATACCCTTCTTGACCTGGTTCAACTCCTTGGTCGGGATCAGCCGCGAGGCCTGGGCGACATTGACCGGGAATCCGCGGAAGCGCTCGGCAAAGGTCTTGCTGTGCTGGCGCGCCAGCAGCGTTGTCGGCACCACGACCGCAACCTGCCTGCCGTCGAGCGCCACAGCAAAGGCCGCGCGCAGCGCCACCTCGGTCTTGCCGAAGCCGACGTCGCCGCAGATCAGGCGGTCCATCGGACGCCCGTTTTCGAGGTCTTTCAGCGTGGCATTGATCGCGTTGAGCTGGTCCTCGGTTTCTTCATAGGGGAAGCGCGCGCAGAACTCGTCATAGACATGCGGCTGCACCGGGAATTTCGGCGCCTCTTGCAGCATGCGCTCGGCCGCGATCTTGATCAGCTCGCCCGCGATCTCGCGGATGCGGTTCTTCAGCTTCGCCTTGCGTGCCTGCCAGCCGCTGCCCCCAAGCCGGTCCAGCTCGACCTTGGTCACGTCGGAGCCGTAGCGGGACAAGAGCTCGATATTTTCGACAGGCAGGAACAGCTTGGTCTCGTTGGCATAGTGCAATTCGAGACAGTCATGCGGCGCGCCCGAAACTTCCAGCGTCTGCAGCCCGATGAAGCGGCCGATGCCGTGGTCGACGTGGACGACGATATCGCCGGCGGAAAGGCTCGTGATCTCAGAGATGAAATTGTCGAGCTTGCGACTGGCCTTGCGCG
>JAEZEU010000538.1 GCA_023432885.1 Pseudomonadota bacterium
TGCGAATACCTGCGGCGGTGTGGCGTGACTGGAAGTACTCGGAGATCTCCGCGGTCACCGCCCGCGCCATCACCCGCGCGCCGAGCTCGATCACATCAACCTCAAGGCCCTTGGCGCGCGCGGTCGCCGCGAATTCCAGGCCGATGAAGCCGGCACCGATCACCACCACATGATGATGATTGGCCATGCGCTCACGCAGAGCTTGGCTCTCATCGAGCGTGCGCAGGTAGCGCACGTCCACGAGATTGGCGTTTGGAAGATCGAGCAGGCGGTTGCGCGCACCGGTGGCGAGCACGAGATGGCCGTAGTCGAGCGATGCGCCCGATGCCAGCTTCAGCTTGCGCCCGGCGCGATCGATCGCCGTGCCACGGCCGGCAATCAGCTCGATTTTCTGGTCATGGAAGAATTTTTCCGGCCGGAAGCTCAGCGTTTCCGGTCCGCCGGTGCCTTTGAGATATGCCTTCGACAAGGGAGGCCGCTGATACGGCGGATGGGCTTCATCGTTGACGAGCAGGATGCGCTCGGCAAAGCCATCTTGCCGCAGCGACGTGGCCAGCTGGAAACCGGCGTGTCCGGCGCCGGCGATAACAACCGAACGCGCCGTCATCGGCCACGCCCAATCGAAAGGGCACAGGAACCACCCATGTCGTCTCCTTTTCGCTGATTTCGGTACGTGCCGACAGCATCCCCGGATGACCGCAAGAAGGCGGCATTTCTGGCATTCTGGTTGGAGGCAGCGCAAGGTCGTATGGACTGCCCCGCGACCGCGTTCTTGCAGACTTCATCGGGATTGTCACCCGCCGCTTGCCGGACTTAAATGCCCGGCGGATTTACACGGGACCTTTTCAGATGTCTGACGCAGCACTGCTTTCCATCGACGGGCCGATCGCCACTATCACGCTGAACCGGCCTGAGGCCTTCAATTCGGTCAACCTCGCGATCGCGAGGCGCCTGCAGCAGCTCGGCGACGAGGTCGAGACCAATGCCGCCATCAAGGTGCTGGTGATCCAGGGCGAAGGCCGCGCCTTCTCGGCCGGCGGCGACCTGCAGACGATTGGTGCTGCCGCGGAAGCCGATACCATCGCCCCTGTCGTCGGCGAGCTGCTGAAGCACTATCACGCCTTCATCGAGGCGGTGCGGCGGATGCCGAAGATCGTGCTCTCCAGCGTGCACGGCTCGGCGGCCGGCGCCGGCATGGGGCTCGCCTTCGTCACCGATCTGTGCATCGCAGCTGAGGATGCGAAGTTCACGCCGGCTTACGCCAAGATCGGCGTCTCGCCCGATGGCGGCAGCACCGTCGGCATGGTAGGAACGGTTGGTGTGCGCCGCGCTTTTCAGATATTTCTGGCCGAAGACAATTTTACCGCGCAGCAGGCCTATGAATGGGGCCTTGTCGCAAAGGTGGTTCCGACCGCCGAGTTGAGGGCGGAGACGAAGAAATTCGCCGAACGGCTGGCGCGCAATCCGCCCGCCGCAATCGCCGCCACCAAGGCGCTGCTCTACCAGGCTGCGACGACGCCGACGGATCAACAGCTCGATGCCGAAGCGGAGAAGATCATCGACTGCATGCACACCGAGGATTTCCGCGTTGCCGTGAAGAAATTCACCAGCAAGTCAAAATGAGCGCGATGGTCCCTTCGCGGTCCTTCATCTGCCTGCGCCATGGCGCAACCGACTGGAACAGGCTGGGGCTGTTCCAGGGCCGCACCGACAATCCGCTGAACGATGACGGGATCGCGCAGGCGCATGCGGCGGCGGAGAAGTTGCGCACCGTCGCGCTCGCCCATGTCGTCTCAAGCCCCCTGCTCCGCGCCGTGCAGACGGCCGAGATCATTGCCAACATCGCATCCCGAACGGTCACGCTCGATCGCGGGCTGATCGAGCTCGATTTCGGCAGCTTTGAAGGACAGCCGGTGCGCGAGCTGATGGTGCGGCACGGAAAGAACAGCGCCCAGGGGCTGGTAGATATGCTCCCCAAGGATTCCGAGCCGTGGGCCGATTGCGCCTCGCGCGCAATGCACTGCGTTTCGGTTTGGCTGGACCGCCATCCGCCGCAGGACGAAATCCTGTTCGTCTGCCACGACGCTGTGATGCAATCGATGGCACAGCGGCTGACCGGCAAATTCTTCAAGAACGGCCACGGCCGACCGTTCCGGTTTACGCTGAGGGACGGTGCATGGACGGTGGTCGAGGTCGGCTGAAGAGCAGCGGGATAGTGGCGGCGATGATGCGCTGCGAGTTCATGGCGGCCCCGGCCTTCACGCGCCGCCCTTGCCGTTCTCGCGCATGAAGTCGAAGTCGCAGCCTTCGTCGGCCTGCAGGATGGTCTCGTTGAACAGCCAGGCGTAGCCGCGCTTGGCCCAGTCCGGCGTCCCTACCGGCGCCAGCGCAGCATGCCGCTTCTTCAGCTCGGCCTCATCGACGAGGAGATCGATGCTACGCTTTGCGACGTCGAGGCGGATCATGTCTCCGTTCCTCACCAGTGCCAGCGGACCACCGACGGCCGATTCCGGCGTGACGTGCAGCACGATGGTCCCGAACCCGGTGCCGCTCATGCGCGCATCGGAAATTCGGACCAA
>JAEZEU010000623.1 GCA_023432885.1 Pseudomonadota bacterium
CCGTCCATGCGTTCCATCGCCAATGGAAAGCCGCCTTCGTCGGTGATGCACACGGTCTCCAGCGCGCCGATTTCAGCCGCCTTCCCGAGCGCGGCGGCGACCATGGCGCGGGCCTCGGCGAGTTCCAACTTGAATGAACGCTTCATCGTGTGTCTTCCATAGGAGATAGGCCGACCGCCGCAGTCGCGCGTCGCGATAGACCGTCTTGGTCTAAGTGTAGAATTCGAGCCCGTCACGGGTCCGACGTCTTGAACGCCGTTTGTCATGACGGCGAGGGTCTCTAGTGCCAGATCGCGATGGCGCAAATGGTGGAGACGACGAGACCCGCCACCACCGGCACCATCACGATCCGTACGATCTGGAACACCGGTACGCGCGCAAACCCCGCAACGGCGATCAGCGACGACCAGGCGACCAGCGTTCCGCCGCCCGTCCACACTGCGCCCATCTGGCCGATCGCTGCCAGCGTCGCGGGATCCAATCCCGCTCCGGGCGCGAGCGCGCCGGATAGCGAACCGGTGAGGGGAAGGCCCGCGAATCCCGATCCATCAATGCCGGTGATCATGCCGACGATCAGCACGCCAAACGCGACAAATGCCTTGCTGCTGGGGATCCAGCCTTGCGCGGCCTGGATCAGCTCGAACAGGAGGTTCGGCGCCTGCGCTGCCGGAAGCCCGAGGATCGGCGCGGACAGGCTTTGATCGGCGCCGAGGAAGAAGAAGCCGGCGATCGGCAACACCGAGCCCATCGCCTTGAAGGCGAATACGAAACCTTCGGTGACATGATCGGCGCTGGCGTCGAGGAACTTGCGCATGTTGTCTGTGGCGAAAGACGCGCAGATCATCAGCGCCGCGGCGACGCCGCCGACCAGGGCTGCGGCATCGCCGCCCTTGAGATCGCGGCCGATGCCGAGCTTGGAGGCCACCATCACCGCGATCACGCAGAGGAATGCAAGGGGCGTCGCGATTGCGAACACGCGCGACCAGAGTTCGCGCCGCGCCGGGATGGCGGCCAGGGTTTTGTCGATCTGCGCCTGCGTGGTGAGGGGCTCCTGGTCATCCGCGGTGCCGCGCGCGATCTCGACCTTGTCAAAGGTGCCTTCCTGCTCGACGCGCGCCAATTCGCCGTTGCTCGATTGCGCCTGCCAGCGCTCCAGCGCCTTGTCGTCGGGCGCCGTGATGCTCTTGCGGATCGTCAGATAAGCCAGCAGCAGCGCGATGACGCCCGTGATCAGCGACAGCATCAGTGCGCGGTCGGCGACGACAGCCGCACTCACGCCGGCGCCGGCCGCCTTGGCGCTGATCGCCGGCGCGACGCCTATGATGTAGTCGGAGGAGAGCGCCATGCCCTGTCCGGCGATGGCGATGGCAAGCGCGCCCGCGATCGGCGGCAGGCCCGCGGCGATGGCGGCGGGCAGCAGTACGGCGGAGACCAGCGGCACCGCCGGCGTCGGCCAGAAGAACAGGGAGATCACGTAGGTGATTGCGGCCAGCACGAAATAGGCGGTGTGACCGTTACTCATCACCGCGCGGAACGGTTCGACCATTCGAATGTCGGACCGCAGCACCTTCAGCGCGTTCAGCAGCGCCGTCATCAGCGCGATCACCAGGAAGATGTTGAAGAGCTCCTTGGCGGCAGTGAAGCTGGCATTGAAGATGCTGCCAAGCGCCAGCACCGGACTTTGAGTCCAGGCCAGCGCCACCAGGAAGGTTGCGACGACGGAAGGGACCACGACATTGGCGCGGCAGATCATGGTCAGGACGATGATAGCGACGCCGAGTAAATAGACCCAATGCGCAGCGACGATCGAAACGTGCGGCTGAATGCTCATTCTGTTCCCCCGAGAGCTGGGTCATATTGTATACTGTATTCTATCTTAGCAAGGGGAATTGCGCGATTGGTGAGCGCCAGGAGGGGCGTCATAAGGAAATTCTAGCGATGGTCGCGCGATCTTGTTGGTTTTAGCGCAACGAAGTCTATTGCCCCTTTGAGCTTTTGTGGATTGACAGGCGTTTCCAAGTTCGCTTCAGTGTATACTGTATACGACACGGGCTGCAGCGCGAACGAGACAGCCCTCCTTCAGCTCAGGAGCGCGACATGCAGAAGCTTATGGATCACGTGGAATTTCGCACCGCCCTCGAAAACGCCATCAAGGGCAAGAGCGCCAACAAGGCGCCCTTCAGCATCGCCTGGGCAAGCGGCAAGCTCAGCCGGGCCCATCTCGCCCGCTGGGCGGAGAACCACTATCATTATGTCGGGCCGTTCGCGGACTATCTCGGCTACATCTATTCGCGCATGCCGGAGCAGTATCAGGAAGCCAAGGATTTCCTGCTCGCCAACATGTACGAGGAAGAGATCGGCGGCGATCGTCACACCGACCTCTTGATCCGCTTCGCGGAAGCCTGCGGCACCACGGCGGCGCGGGTCAAGGATCCCGACAACATGACCGCAACGACGCGGGGCTTGCAGAGCTGGTGCTATGCCGTGGCGATGCGCGAGGATCCGATCGTGGCGGTCGCCGGTCTCGTGGTGGGGCTGGAATCCCAAGTGCCTTCGATCTACCGCAAGCAGACCCCGACCCTGCGGGAGAAGTACAAGTTCACCGACGAAGAGGTCGAGTTCTTCGACCTGCATATCGTCTCCGATGAAATCCACGGCGAACGCGGCTACCAGATCGTGCTGGAGCACGCCAATACGGTCGAGCTGCAGCAGCGCTGCCTGAAGATCTGCGAGATCGGCGCGCAGATGCGCCTGCTCTACACCACCGCGCTCTATCACGACTATGTCGCCAAGGACATTCCGCTCTCGGAGCTCGACATGGTCGAGAACAAGGTACCCGCGGAAGAGCGTGCGC
Organism: Pseudomonadota bacterium; assembly: GCA_023432885.1. Classification (GTDB taxonomy): domain Bacteria; phylum Pseudomonadota; class Alphaproteobacteria; order Rhizobiales; family Xanthobacteraceae; genus Bradyrhizobium. The sequence continues at coordinate 2,855 of JAEZEU010000623.1, forward strand.
TGCTGCAGGCCTGAGCGATACAGCCGATGCCACACGTCGTTTTCCACCGTAACGGCCAGACCTTTCACGGCGAGGTCAAGGAAAACACCAATCTCGTCGTGCGGGCCGGCATCAGGCAGTTCCCATACCCGAACTTCCTGTACGGCTGCGGCATGGGCAAATGCGGCAAATGCGCCTCGCTGATCATCAAGGGCGGCGAACACCTGCCGGAGCCCAACTGGAAGGAGCAGAAGCGCCTCGGCGAGCGGATCGCGCGCGGCTATCGGCTCGCCTGCCAGCTCTGGCTCTTCCACGACATCGAGCTGTCGCAGGAGGCAGCGCCCCTCGCTGACGTCGTCGCGCCGGCCCGTACGGGCTGATTCAATCGGCGACGCCGGTGCCCGCTTGCAAGGGTGCGGGCGCCACGCCGGCCATAAGGAAAGACGCCATGTACGTGATCCTGACAAGCAAGAGCGGACTATTCCGTACCGAGATCATCGACGGCCTGCGGCCGCTCGCGACGTATGACTATCTGTTCTATGGCACCAAGAAGGCGACGTTCGTGATAGCCGAGCTGCTCAGGGATACCAAGGTCCGGGTGATCGACGAAGCCTGGTCGCCGGAAATCGTCAACGAAGTGCCGTCCAAGTTCCTGGAAAAATTCGATACGGTTGAGCGCGCCTTCGGAGAGCTGCAGCATCTGACGACGTTCGGCCACATGCAGACCGAGTTGCGCAAGCACTGACATCCCGCGCCATGATCGAGATCGTCTTCCTGACCAACGACGGCAAGACCGTCACCGCTCCGCCGAACAGCAATCTGCTGCGCGTCTCGCTGCGCGAGCAGGGCGGCATTCCCTTCAAATGCGGCGGCGGGATTTGCGGAACTTGCAAATGCCGCATCGAGAAGGGGCTGGAGAACACGGACGCGATCAAGCCCAAGGAGCGCAAGCACCTGACCGAAGAGCAGTTCGCATCCGGTTACCGCATGGCATGCCAGACCTTCGTCAACGGTAATGTCAGTGTTTCCTGGACGCCGCGCCCGGTTCCGGGACGACAGGCCACCGAAGCCACGGAGCTGTAAGCGCAGTTACCGAGCACAGCTAGACTTGATGGTATACAGTCTGCGGTCTAGTACGGGGCGTCTTAATCGGCAGGAGCTGAACGGGTCGCTTATGACAGGCATGGCCATCTCCAAACACCGTATTGGTGACGACTATCTCTCGCTGCACGGCAGGGTGATCGAGGAACTGCGGCAGGCTATCCTGAGCCGCAGGCTCAAGCCCGGAGAGCGGCTGGTCGAAGGCCGTCTCGCCGACGAGTTTGGCGTATCGCGCAATCCGGTGCGCGAGGCCATTCGCGTGCTCGCTTCCGAAGGTCTTGTCGAAGTGACCGCGCGTCGTGGTGCCTCAGTCATCTCGATGTCCGACGAGGAAGCGCGGGAGACCATCGAGGTGCGAGCGCTGCTTGAAGGACAGAACGCGCGGCTGGCCGCCCGTCGCCGCGACGAGGACGTGCTCAAGCGCATCGAGGCTGTGCTGCGCCAGGGAACGGAAGCGGTGGCCGCGAAACGTTACGATCTGCTGCCCGGGCTCAACCAGCAGTTCCATCATGAAGTGGCGGCGGCGGGGCGCAATCGCGTGCTGGGCGATCTGCTCAAGCGGTTGCGCGAACGTACCGCCATGCTGTTCTCCCCGACCGACCCGGTGCGCCAGGCGCGAAACTGGGAGGAACATGCCGCCATCCTGAGGGCCATCATCGACGGCGATGAGCGCGCCGCAGCGGCTCGTGCCGCCGAGCACGTCATGCAGGCTGGCGCGCATTTCATGTCGAGCATTCATGCTCCTGCCGATGATCCCTCGCTGGAACTGGCAGTGGCCGGCCCGGCGAAGTCATCGGTGGGCCGCGCACAGAGGGCGAACGCTGCGCGCGCTAAAGCAGCACCACGGGGGCGGCGCTCTTGAACCGGCGATGATCTAAATCGCCACTTTGCGCATTATGGTGCAGTACTGCGCTGGAAACCTTGGGAATTGTCGATGAACTGGAAGGCCTGCATTGCAGCGTCAGCCCTTCTGCTGACGCTGAGCTTTAATCCCTTGCAGGCCCAACTCGCCGGTCACGGCGGACCGGTGCGCTCCGTCGCGATTTCGGCCGACGGCAGGAGCGTTCTGTCCGGCAGTTTCGATACAGCGGCGATCCGGTGGTCGCTCGCAAGCGGATCGGCGGAGCAGGTGTTGCGGTTCCACGCCGATGCGGTGAATGCCGTCGCATTCCTGAGGGACGGCCGCATGGCAACGGCCGGCGCGGATGCCAAGATTGCGTTGTGGACCGTTGCTCGCCAGCAACCGGACGAGGTTTTGGAAGGCCACACCGCGCCGGTCGTGGCGTTGGCGGTCTCGCTTGACGGTACGACCTTGGCGTCGGCCGCCTGGGATGGCACGGCGCGGCTGTGGCCGCTCGGC
>JAEZEU010000615.1 GCA_023432885.1 Pseudomonadota bacterium
TTGTTGAACGCAGCGACCGTCTCCTCCAGCCCCTTGGCATCTATTCCGGCGACGCGCGCCAGTTCCGCCGGATCAGCGCCGCGCATGAGATAGCCGGTCTTGAGGTGATGGCCGAGCGGCATCGGGAAGGGCGGCACGCAGCCGAGGCCGTATTTGCGCAAGGTGCGGTGATCGCAGATGAGGAACGCGGTGGGCGGTTCGCCGGGCTTGGCCGCCTTCACCATGTCCTGCACGAAGTCATGGTAGGAATTGCCTTCGTTGGCAAAGCGCTTGCCCTCGCGCGTCACCGCGATCACGCCGGGCTTGGCGCGGTCGATGAAGTGGGGCATCACGCCCTTGCTGCCGTCCTTGCGCGTCGTGATCGACACCGGTACCCAGGCCGCCGCATTGGGCAGGGTGTCCTCGATCCGCCCGCCCGCCGTTTCCGCAAGCCGCAGGCCATCGCCGGTGTTGCCGGCGGGCCCGGGCGAAAAATGCTCATTGCCGGTTGGCGCATGGGGAAACATCGCCTTGCGCCTTGTCACGTCATGCGGAAAGCCGCCGCAGGCGAGCACGACGCCGCGCCTGGCGATAACGCGGATGCGCCGGCCGTCACGCTCGACGATCGCGCCGCGCACGGCGCCATCCTCGACGATCAGCTCACGTACGGGGGAGGAGAGCCAGAGCGGAATGTTCAGATCAAGCGCGGATTTTGCGAGCCTTCCCGCCAGCGCATTGCCGTTGGTCAACGTCATGCCGCGGCCATGGCGCATGACATCCATGAAGTGCTTCGAAAGCCGTTTGACGACGTAGACCGCCGAGGTCAGCGATTTCGTCGCGCGCATGAAGTGGATGATTTCCTTGCCGGAGCCAAGCATCATGCCGAAGACCGTCAGCTCCGGCAGCGGCAGGCCGATATCCTTGATCATGGGCCCAAGCTCGCGTCCGTCGAACGGCCGTGTCACCATGGAGCGGCCGCCCTGCGTGCCGCCCGGCGCTTCCGCGTGGTAATCCGGAAAGGTCAGCGGCATGTCGAAGCGCAGCGCGGTTTGGCTGGTAAAGAAGTCGACTGCCTCCGGGCCGTTGGCCAGGAACGCGTCGACCCGTGGGGCGTCAAAGCTGTTGCCGGCCTCGTGCCGCAGATAGGTCCGCGCGGCTTCCGGGCTCTCGACAATTCCCCAGGCCCGCGCCAGGGACGTGCCGGGAATCCACAGCCAGCCGCCGGAGCGCGCGGTGGTGCCGCCGAATCTCGGCTCCTTCTCGACGATCAGGACCTTCAGGCCGTGATGAGCAGCGGTAACCGCGGCCGACATGCCGGAGCAGCCGGAGCCCGCGACCAGCACATCGCATTCGTAGGTGTCGGTTTCGTTGCCCACTCAATCTTCCCTGGTAGTTCTGGTCCGTTTGGCGGCCGGGTGGCCGACGGTTGTTGTGGTTTGAGCTTGATTGTTGTGAGCGGCGGCGAGCCTGTCAATCACCCGGCGGTGAGCGGCCGATGGGGCACCTTGCGCCGCCGCGCATCCGTCACCATCTGTGAAATCCTCAGGAATATCATCATGCTGGATTTCACTTCAGATATCGCCGATGGCGCCGTGCTATCGCGAGCAGACGAGCGTGCTCCCGACAACGACCAGGCGCTGCTCGACGCCTATTCCAATGCTGTCATTGACGTGACCGACCGCGTCGGTCCCGCCGTGGTCCGGGTCGAGACGGGCCCGAAGGTAAGGACCCCGCGCGAGCGCGGCGGGCTCGGCTCCGGGATCGTGATCTCGCCCGATGGCCTCGTGCTGACCAACAGCCATGTCGTGGGCGCGGCGAAGGAGATTCGCCTGCGCGATATCGAGGGTATCGTCACGGATGCCCGCGTGCTCGGCGTCGATCCCGATACCGATTTGGCGCTGCTGCGTGCCGATGGCGCGCGCGATCTGCCCTACGCCTCGCTCGGCAATTCGAAGTCGCTTCGGCGCGGCCAGCTCGTGGTGGCGATCGGCAATCCGCTCGGCTTTGAATCCACTGTCACAGCCGGAGTGGTGTCCGCGCTCGGCCGCTCGATCCGTTCAGTCAGCGGCCGCACCATCGAGGATGTGATCCAGACCGATGCTGCGCTCAACCCGGGCAATTCCGGCGGGCCGCTGGTCTCGACCCGGGCCGAGGTGATCGGCATCAACACCGCCGTCATCGCGGGCGCGCAAGGCATCTGCTTTGCGGTCGCCAGCAACACCGCGCAATTCGTCCTGTCGGAGATCATCCGTCACGGCTATGTGCGCCGCGCCTATATCGGCGTGGCCGGCCAGAGCGCGCCGATACCGCGGCGGCACGCGGTGCTCGCCGGTATCGACAACACAATGGGCGCGCTGCTGGCGCAGATCGAGCCGGACGGTCCGGCGGCGAAGGCAGGGCTGCTCCCCGGCGATGTCGTGATCAAGCTCGACGGCGTCGGCATCCACGGCGTGGACGACCTGATCCGCGCGCTCGATCGCGACCGCATCGGCCGGACGCTGGAGATGGAAGTGCTGCGGCTCGGCCGCCTGCGCGCGATCGATATCCACCCGGTGGAGCGCAAGCCTGCGGGGCGGTAAAGCATGATCCGGAAAAGTGTGCAGCGGTTTTCCGAAAAGATCATGCTCGAGCAGTAAAAACTAAAGCGCGACGATTCTATCCTGAAATCGTCGCGCTTTAGGGGCGCACCGCCGGTGCTTCCATCGGCATGCCCCGGGCGCGCGACATCAGGTAGAGCTCGAGCTCGACCAGCTCCGGCGAGCCAAAGTCATAGGCCTGCGCCCTTATCCCGGTCAGGCAGGCCCGCAAGCGCCGCTGCAGCGAGCCGAGCGTCTGCCATTCCAGGCGGTAGAGCGGATAGCCGGTGGCGTGTCCCTGCGTGATCGCCGATCCGGCCAACCGCTTGTCCCAGTTGTCGTCATGGCAGTTGCTGCAGGAAAGGTTGAGCTGGCCCTGCCGCTGCATGTAGAGGGCACGGCCCTTCGCGACGAAGGGCGCGAGCTGCGGGTCGGCGGCGGCCTCGATCGGGCTGCCTCGGGATTGCCTGGCCACTAAGGCGGTGAGCGCCAGCAGGTCGCGGCTCTCAAACGGAAGGGGCGGCGCTTGCTGTTGGTCGATGCGGCAAAGATTGATGCGCTGCTCGAGGTCCACGGGACGGCCGAGCGCCTTGTCGAGGGCAGGATATCTGGCGGCAACGCCCTTCATGCTGGCGGCGGCATCGCCATGGCAATCGGCGCAGGCTTTCCCGGCGGTGCCGGCCTTCCGCCTCCACAACCTCTCGCCGTCGAGCACCCAGAGCATGCCGGGATTGGCGGTGTCGTCGGTCTGCATGGACTGCGTTTCCGGCGTCATGAACGTGAAACCGGACCGGCGCTGCTCTTGCGGGATTTCGGCGGCGGCCGTGGCCGTCGCGATCAGTACTCCGGCGATGGCTATGGTTCGCGCAAAACTCATTCGACGGCGATGGAGGCCGAAGCGCTTTCGGAAAAGCCCTGGTCGCCGACCCACTCGAACTCGAACGTGCCGCTCTCGCTAACAGTGGTGAAGAAGCTGAAGAAGGGATTGGCCGATATGGCCGGAAAGAGATCGGCGCGGAATATCTCCTTGCCGTTGAAGCGGCAAGTGAAGCTGGTGATGATGTCGCGCGGAACGGGTTCGCCTGAGGCCGTATGGCGATAGCCGGTTTCCATGATGTGCGACATCAGCGTCTTGATCTCGATGACATCGCCGCGTTTGGCCTTGGCCGGCACATTGATCAGCGCGGAGGGCATCAGATCACCTCCTCCGTGCAGGCGGCGAGGGTGACGATGACATCGACGCTGGCGGACCAGAAGGTGCCGTCAGACAGCTTTGCAATGGCGACCACCTTCTGGCTGTCGGCCAGGCGGATGCGGGTGGAGACCTGGGCGCGGCCGGCCTGCGGTGAGAGATAGAAGTTGCCGATATTGGGCTGCGGATTCTTCTCGTTGAAGACGTGGATGCTCTTGACGTGATCCTCGGACGCCATCGGGCTTGCCACGCTGACCGTCATCGGCACGGTGTTGCCGTTCTCGACCAGCGGCGGGACATCGAGCTTGACCTTTCCGGTCTTGACCGGCTCCGTGCCGACAACGCTGCGGATGGCGGCCGCCATCGTGGCAGGGGTCGCCTCGGCGGGCCGTAGCGTGACGGCGAGCATCGCCGCGCCGCCGGCAAAAGCAAAAAAGTCGCGTCGCGTGGATTCGTCCATCTCTTTCCCTATTCGCGCAGCGTGACGAGATACGCCACGATGTCCTCGATCTGCTCGGCGGTCAGGATCGGCTTGCCCTGCCATGCCCGGCCGACGCGGCTCAATCCATCGATGCGGTAGTAGGAAGGCATGATGGTTGCCGCGTTCAGGCGCGATGCATCGACCAGTCGCAGCCGGATTTCACCCTCGGACCACCGGCTCCCGGTGCCGGCAAGACTGGGAGCAACGTCGCCCTGGAACCTTTGTTCCGGGAACGGGCCGCTGTGGCAGAGAATGCAGGTGCTGCTGCGCTCCACCACGAGCGCGCGGCCGCGAGCCGCATCGCCCACCGTGCCGGTGAGCGAAGCGGGGATCGCGTCGCCGACGACGGTGAAAGGACGCACCGCTTGCGCATTGGCCGCGGTGCCGAGCGCGATCAACGACGCGGCCAGGCATGGGGCCGCCCTAACCAAAGGTCTCTCCCGTGATCGACTTGAACCAGTTCAGCGCGCTCTCCGCTTCCTGCGCCCTTGTCTCGCGCGAGGCCTCGACCGGACTTGTCCTGACTTCGACCTCGGCAAACTGGTCGCCCTTGGGCTGATAGATGCCGGATAGCGAGAAGCCGTAAGCCGGAGCAACCGTACTGTAGCACGCACCCGTCAGCCGCGGCGGCTCCGGCGGCTTTCCCGCAAGCAGGTTCACGACGGCCGCGGCGCATGCCTTGCCTTGCGCGACGGCAGCGGAAGCGGATTTCGGAATGCCGCCGGCGATGCAGGCGTCACCGATGACATGGACGTTCGGTACCAGTTTGGAGCCGAAGCTGACGGGATCGATCGGGCACCAGCCCGTGTTGTCGGCAGCGCCGGCGATCCCGGCGATACGGCCTGCCCTTTGCGGCGGAATGACATTGGCGACATCGGCCGTGTAATTGCCGAACTCGGTGACAATGGTGCCGCTCGAGGCATCGACCGAGGTGACCCTGCCGCCTTGCGATAGTGCGATCCGTTCGATCATGCCGGGATAGAGTTCTTTCCAGGCGGCCTCGAACAATTTCTGCTGCGAGTAGCCATCCTTTGCGTCGAGGACCAGGACCTTGGAGCGCGGCTTGTTTGTCTTCAGGTAATGCGCGATCAGGCTGGCGCGCTCGTAAGGCGCCGGCGGGCAGCGCAGGGGCGCCGCTGGTACTGCGATTACCACCACCCCGCCATCCTTCATCAATTCAAGCTGGCGCTTCAGCAGCAGCGTCTGTTCGCCCGCCTTCCAGGCATGCGGCATCCTTTCGGAGGCGGCTTCGTCATAACCGGGCAGGGCGTCGAAGCGCATGTCGATGCCGGGGGCGAGCACCAGGCGGTCGTAGCCGAGCGAGGCACCATCGGCGAGGCCAATTGTTCGCGCCTGCGGATCGACCTTGGTGGCGGCGCTTGCCGCGACCTTGATGCCGTCGGCTGCAATGCCGTCGTAGCCGAACTGCTGAGCCTCGAATTCCCTCAAGCCCGCAATGATCTCGTTGCTGAACGGACAGGATACGAAACGGAGGCTCGTCTCGATCAAAGTCACGTCGAGCCTGCCGTCGAGCCGCTTCAGCGCCCGCGCGCAAGCAGCGCCGCCAAAGCCGCCGCCGATGACGGCCACGCGCGGCGCGGCCTGCGCCAGCGACGGGCAGGGGAGCGCGGCCGCCAGCGCAACGCTGGCGATGCCGAAAACGGCATTTCTGCGCGTCGGCTGGCGCGTGACCGACATGGGCGAATTCCAACTGAACGGGCGGCGGCCGTGATGCGGACGCCACCCACCACATCAGGCGAAGGTGATGTTCTGATCCCTCAGGGGCACCGAACGGATGCGCTTGCCCGTCGCCGCAAAGTAGGCGTTGAGCACCGCAGGCGCGGCGACGCCAATGGTCGGCTCGCCGACGCCGCCCCAGAAGCCGCCGCTCGGCATGATGACGGATTCCACCTTCGGCATCTCGGCCATGCGCATCGAATTGTAGGTGTCGAAATTGGCCTGCTCGATCCGACCATCCTTCACCGTGCATCCGCCGTAGAACAGGCCCGACAAGCCGTACACGAACGAGCCCGCAATCTGCCGCTCGACCTGCGCCGGATTGACGACATGGCCGGGATCGGTGGAGGCGACGATCCGATGCACCTTGATCTTGTTGCCGTCGATAACGGAGATCTCGGCGGCACCGGCGACATAACTGCCGTAGCCCATGATCTGCGCGAGGCCACGGTAGACGCCTTGAGGCGCCGGCTTGCCCCAGCCGATCTTGTCGGCCACGGCATTGAGCACGGCAAGGTGCTTCGGATGCTTGGACATCAGCTTGCGGCGGAACTCCAGCGGATCCTGACCGACCGCATGGGCCAGCTCATCCATGAAGCATTCCATATAGATCGCGTTCGGATTGATGTTGACGCCGCGCCAGAAGCCGGGCGGGACGTGCGGATTGCGCATGGAATGTTCGACCAAGAGGTTCGGCACGGTGTAGCCGATGGCAAAGTCACCGCCTGGAGCGAGGCCCTGGAATGCGGCCGTGTCCTTGCCGTTCTCCAGCGCCGCCGGGCGGACCGAATACAGGATGGATTGTCCGGACAGGCGGAAATGCAGCGCCGTCAGATTGTTGTCGGCATCGAACGCACCGGTGAGCTTGCACTGGGTGACCGGATGGTAGGTGCCGTGCTGCATGTCGTCCTCGCGCGACCACAACAGCTTGATCGGCGTGCCCGGCATCTGCTTGGCGATGGACACCGCCTGCCGCACATAGTCGGTCATGCCGCGACGGCCGAAGCCGCCGCCAAGCATCAGCTTGTGGACCTCGCATTTGTCGGCCGGCAGGCCGGATACTTCCAGCACGGCGGCGAATGCCGCCTCGCCATTTTGCGTCCCGGTCCAGACCTCGCATTTATCCGGCGTGTATAGCGCGGTCGCATTCAGCGGCTCCATGCAGGCGTGGTTCTGGTAGGGATAGTTGTAGACCGCCTCGACCTTCTTGGCGGCAGCGGCAATTGCGGCCTTGGCGTCGCCGTTCTGGTTGCCGACGAAAGCGGGTTGCGCATTGTCGAGCCCTTCGGCCAGCCACTTGGCGATCGATTGACTGGAGACCTTGGCGTTTTCACCTTCGTCCCATACGATCGGCAGTGCTTCGATGGCTGTCTTGGCGTGCCACCAGGTATCGGCGACGACGGCGACGGTGCTGTCATTGACGCGCACCACCTTCTTGACGCCCTTCATGCCCGCGACTTTGGATTCGTCGTAGCTTTTCAGCTTGCCGCCGAATACCGGGCACTCCTTGAGCGCGGCGTTGAGCATGCCCGGCAGCTTGACGTCGATGCCGTAGATCATCTTGCCGGTGGTCTTGTCGGCGGTGTCCAGCCGCTTGAGCGGCTTGCCGGCGATCTTCCAGTCCTTGGGGTCCTTCAGCTTGACCTCGGCGTCGGCTGGCGGCGTCAGCCTGGCCGCAGCTTCCACCACCTTGCCGTAGGTCGTCTTCCGGCCCGACGGGGTATGGGTGATGACGCTGTTGGCCGCGGTGCATTCGGAAGCCGGCACCTTCCACTCGTTGGCGGCGGCCTGAATCAGCATCATGCGCGCGGTCGCGCCGCCCTTGCGGACATAGTCCTGCGAGGTGCGGATGCCGCGGCTGCCGCCGGTAGAGAAATCGCCCCAGGCGCGCTTGCGTGCGACGCTCTGGCCGGGGGTGGGATATTCGGTCGTTACCTTCGACCAGTCGCATTCGAGCTCTTCGGCGACGAGTTGGGCAAGGCCGGTGAGGGTGCCCTGGCCCATTTCCGAACGAGCGATGCGGATGACAGTGGTGTCGTCGGGCCGGATCACGACCCACACATTGACCTCGGGCGAGCCGTCGGCCGCGCGCACTACGGCGGGACCGCCCGTCGGAAGATCGAACCCGATGGCGAGACCTGCGCCTGCAGCAGCCGAGCCGATGACGAAGGAGCGGCGGCTGAGCTTGACGTGCTTGTTCATGGCGTCCTCCTCAGGCGTTCGCGGCGGCGTGGATCGCCTCACGCACCTGCTGGAAGGTGCCGCAGCGGCAGATGTTGGTAATGGCGTCGTTGATGTCCTCGTCGGTCGGCTTCGGCTTATCCTTAAGGAGCGCCGCCACGGCCATGATCATGCCGGTCTGGCAATAGCCGCATTGCGGCACGTCGTTGGCGATCCAGGCCTGCTGCACCTTGTGCAGTGCGCCGTCGGGACCGGCGAGACCCTCGATAGTAACGATCTTCTTGCCGACGGCTTCGCCGACCGTAATGCCGCAGGAGCGCATCGCCACTCCGTCCAGATGCACGGTACAGGCACCGCATTGTGCAATGCCGCATCCGTATTTGGTTCCCGTCAACCCAACGTTCTCGCGGATTGCCCAAAGAAGCGGCGTATCGTCTTCGACGTCGACGCTGATTGTCTTGCCGTTGATATCGAGATTGGCCATCGCTGATCCCCTGTAGGACTCAATCCATCGAGAGAGCCGGCGCGCAAAATAGAACAGAATAGAATCCGCACAAATCAACAAAACGCGTTTGTGCGGGAAATATCGACCGGCCCGTATTGACTTGCTCAAGGCCAGGCAGCCAGCCATTCGGCTCCTGGCCCTGATTATTCTACCGGGCTGATCTGCACCACGCGAGGATCGCAATAACGAGGATTGCGTCGCCGAAGGGAAACGCTGTGAAGCGGAAGTCTGACCGGAGCGGCGAGTTGGCCCGTAGCACAAGCTGGAAGTGCTCGAGGTCGGCCCGTGGCGCGCACGAGGTCGGCATCGAGACGCAAGTCTCGTTGCCGCGCGAGTGCTGGTGCTGGGCCTATCGCGACACCGACCCTGGCCCTTCGAATAGCAGGCAGTTGACTCGGCGGACTGTCCCGGCAACCGGAGATCGGTTGCAGCCCGCCGCGTGCTCGTGGAAACTCCAGGCAAACAAAAGGAGTCCGACTTTGAGAAGAATTGCGATTGCTATCGTGCTTGCTGCTGCGACGGCCATGCCCGCAAGGGCCGGCCAGAGCGTCAATCTCATCCTGAACTGGACGCCCGGTGCCGACCATTCAGCCTTCTACTACGCCAAGGCGCAGGGCTGGTACGAAAAGGCGGGCATTGATCTCTCGATCGAAGTTGGCAAGGGCTCCGGTGTCTCTTCGCTCAAGGTCGGCTCCGGCAGCGCGCCGTTCGGCATTTCCGACCTCGCGACGATGCTGGTGGCGCGCGGGAAGGGCGCCGATGCGGTTGCGGTCATGAGCATCTACGCCAACACCGGGCAGACCTTTTATTGGCTGAAAAGCTATGGCGTCAGCGGACCGAAGGATTTCGCCGGTCGGAAGATCGGCAACCCGCCGGGCGATGCCTCGCGCGTGATGTGGCCGGCCTTCGCCAAGGCGGCAGGCCTGCCGCAGGATTCGGTATCGTTCGTCAATGTCGGGCCGACGGCAAAATCGGCCGCACTGAAGGGCCGCACGGTCGAAATCATCAGCGATTTCTACAATTCGCATGACGTCAAGCTCAAGGAATTCGGCAGCGATCTTGGCGCCTTGAACTGGAAAGACATCGGTCTCAACCCGTACGGCAATTCACTGATCGTCAATGGAGCCTTTCTCGAAAAGAATCCGAAACTGGCCGAGGATTTCGTCCGGATCACGCAGAAGGCCTATGCAGCCTGCGTCGCTGATTTCGATCCGTGCCTGAAGGCGCTGCTCGATCAAGCCACGGGCCTCGACCGTGAGGAACAAATCCTGCAGTGGGGCCGCATCAAATACCTGATGACGGATGAGTTCACGCCGACCAAGGGGCTCGGCTGGATCGACGCTGGCCGCATGAAGAACGACTACGAACTGGTCCAGACCTATCTCGGCATCGAAAAGCCATTTCCCGTCGAGAGCGCCTTCACGGCCAAGCTGCTCGATCCTGCCATCAAGATGGATGCCAGCAAGGTTGCGAAGTGAGGTTCACGCTCCGGCGACGAGCCCGAGGCTGCCATAAATACGCCGGGCATAGGCGCCGAATTCGTCGGTAGTCTTGATCGGCAACGCGCGGGGGAACGGCAGCTCTATCGGGAAATACTCGGCCATGCGCGCGGGTCCTGCTGTGAGCACCGCGCAGTGGGAGGCCAGAAACACCGCTTCCTGGATGCTGTGCGTGACGAAGATGATGGTCTTGCCGCTCTCGCGCCAGATCCTCAGCATTTCCAGGTTCATCTGCTCGCGCGTGAGAGCATCGAGCGCGCCGAACGGTTCGTCCATCAGGATCAGCTTGGGATCATGGACGAAGGCGCGTGCGATCGCGGTGCGCTGTTGCATGCCGCCCGATAGCTGTTGCGGGTACTTGTCCTCGTAGCCGGCAAGCCCGACGAGCTTCAACAGCTCGCGGGCGCGCGCGCGGGCCGGGCCCATCGGCAGGCCGACGATTTCGGCCGGCAGCAGCACGTTGTCGAGAACCGTGCGCCATTTAAGGAGTAGCGCCTGCTGGAACACCATGCCGATATCGCGCGCCGGATCGAACGGCGTGGTTGCGTTTCCTATTCTCACCGTACCGCCATCGGCGCCATGCAGTCCGGCGAGGATTTTCAGCACCGTCGTCTTGCCGCAGCCGGACGGGCCCACCAAAGAAACCAGTTCACCTTCCTGCACGTCCATGGTGACGTCGGAGACGGCCAGAAACTCCTGGCCGGCCGAGCGATAGACCTTGCGTACGTTACGCAGGCTGATGAAAGGCTCCGGTGACGTCATGCCAGCCATTTCTGCAGGTTCGCGGCGACAAAAGCGTCGTCGCTGAGATCGGCATGGTCGCGGCAAACCCGGTCGATCTCCTGCATCTGGCCCGGGCTCAGGCCCTCCGCCGGATCGAGGCACCAGGTGCCCTGCATCAGGCCCTGCCGCCGCAGGACTTCGTGACAGCCGGCGATGCAGCCATGGAAATTGTTGGCGACGTCGAAGAAGGCGCTGTTGCAGTCGGTGACGCGCGCATCGAGCGCCAGCAGTTCGGCGGGCACGGTATCCTTGTTGTGGGCAGCCTTGCAGGCTTCGAATTGCTTGATCGCGGCCGCGGTCCACACCGACCAGTGGCCGAGAAGTCCGCCGCGGATATGCGCCCGCGTGGTTACGCCATTGTCCCGCAGGTCGAACGGCAGGGTCAGATCAAGCAGGATGTGATCGTCATTTCCGGTATAGAGCGTGATGCGATCGAGCGCGCCGGCGGCGGCTACGCCGCGCAGTACGTCCAGCGTACGGTAACGGTTGAAGGGCGCGATCTTGATGGCGACGACGTTGTCGATCTCCGCAAACCGCCGCCAGAAACTGGCGCTCAGGATGACGCCGCCGACGGCCGGCTGGAGATAGAAGCCGACCAGCGGAAATTCGACGGCGACGGCACGGCAGTGCGCGATGATCTCGTCCTCGGACGCCGACTTCATCGCGGCGAGGCTGAGCAGGCCCGCGTGATAACCGATGCCGCGCGCAATCTTCGCCTCGCTGACGGCCTGTTGCGTCGGGCCCGCGAGTCCGGCGACCATCGCCAGCGGACGGCTGGTCCAATGGGCGGCGGTCTCGGCGGCGAGCTCGAGCACGGGGCGGTACATGCCGACATCGCGGATCGCGAACTGTGTGGTATGCACGCCGACCGCAAGGCCCCCAGCGCCCGCGTCGATGTAATAGCGCGTCAGCGCACGCTGATGGCGCACGTCCAGCGCGCGATTGGCATCAAGGGCAAGTGGGTGGGCGGGGATCACCGTGCCATCGGCGATCAGCTTCCGTATCTCGGACTTGATCTCGCTGTGGTGCATGGAGGCTATCCTATCCGAATTCGGGGCCGGCGACGGCGAACGGAAGCTCGGCTGTCTGCGCGACGGCGCTACCGAATCGCATGCGCTGAAACGGCCGCTCGATGTTCCAGCCGGCGCTCGTCAGGCCATGGAGAAATTTTGTGTGGCTATGGACGGCATCGACAAGCATTGGCCCTCGCTCCGATCGGACGATGTCGCGAACGAGAGCCAGAGCGTCATCTGGACTGTTGGCAAACAGCGGACCAATATGCCGCGCGGTGCGGCCGCTGCGGATAAGCGCCATGGCATTTCCATTTCCCACCATGCGAGAACCGGGCCGGCCGGCAAACTCCGCAAGCAGCGCGTCGCGCGAAAATCCCATCGCGCTGATGTCGCGCGCAGCAAAGGTGGCGGGATCGCAGGCCTCGAGCGGCGGCGCCGCAGTCGAGGATGCGGAACTATCCAGCCGGAGCCGGCGCAGTTCCAGCGTCGGCGCAAAACCGAGCGGGCTATAAACGGTCGCA
>JAEZEU010000019.1 GCA_023432885.1 Pseudomonadota bacterium
CGCGACGCGCCGCCGATCGCCCGCGACGGCGCTGCGCCCGGCATCGACCTGCCACCGGCATCGCCGGTACTCCCGCCGCATCCGTTGGCGCCAGCCAGGGCCAAGCCGGCCGCCAAGCCCAGGAAGGCGAATGGCGGCGGCCCGCAATTGCTGCGGCGGCCGGGTTTCCTGGCTGTGCATAGCGTGGAAAAAAGTTTTGGCACGAGGCAGGTGGTGCGCGGCGTTTCCATCTACGTCCGCCGCGGCGAGGCGGTGGGCCTGCTCGGCCCGAACGGCGCCGGCAAGACCACCGTGTTCTACATGATTACCGGGCTGATCAAGGCCGACCGCGGCGCCATCGAGCTCGACGGCCACGACGTGACCAAGCTGCCGATGTATCAGCGCGCGCGGCTCGGCATCGGCTATCTGCCGCAGGAAGCCTCGATCTTCCGCGGCCTCACCGTCGAGCAGAACATCCGCGCGGTGCTGGAGGTGGTTGAGCCCAGCCGCAAGAAACGCGAGCGCGAGCTCGACGCGCTGCTCGACGAATTCAACGTCACGCGGCTGCGCAAATCGCCTTCGATTGCGCTGTCCGGCGGCGAGCGCCGCCGCGTAGAGATCGCGCGCGCGCTCGCCACGCGTCCGAACTACATGCTGCTCGACGAGCCGTTTGCCGGCATCGATCCGATCGCGGTGGGCGACATCCAGGACCTCGTCCGGCATCTGACCAATCGCGGCATCGGTGTGCTCATCACCGACCACAATGTGCGGGAAACGCTCGGCCTGACCGACCGCGCCTACATCGTCTATGCCGGCGAGATCCTGACCGAGGGAACTCCCGAGGAGATCGTCAGCAACCCCGACGTCCGGCGGCTGTACCTCGGAGAAGAGTTCCGGCTGTAGCGCATCATTAGCCCGGGGGCGGCGCCGTCTATTGTTGCAGCGCGGTAACCATCGCGCCCTTAGCCAAAATGTTGCATACGTCAAGCCGTGTACAAGGGCTATGGACTAGGCTAAGCAAGAATCGGACCAAGTTTTGGACGTTTCTTGCCCCAATGGCACTGACCCAGAGATTAGAGTTCCGCCAGTCGCAGTCGCTGGTGATGACGCCGCAGCTGATGCAGGCCATCAAGCTGCTGCAGCTGTCCAATCTGGACCTTTCGGCCTTTGTAGAGGAAGAGCTGGAGCGCAATCCGCTCCTGGATCGCGCCAATGACGGCCCGGAGTCGCCGGTTGCAGGCGAGGCGATCGAGGCCCCGTTTTCCGATACCGGCGATGCTGGCGAGGATGGCGGGGATGGCGGGGAATATTCGGCGCCGGCCGAGGGTTTTGAGCCCGGCCAGGAGGATTGGCTGAACCGCGACCTCGGCAGCCGGGCCGAGATCGAGCAGACGCTGGATACCCGTCTCGACAATGTCTTCACCGAGGAGCCGGCGGAAGCCGCCGCGCGTGCCGCCCAGGATGCCGCGCCTTCCGTCTACACCGAGTGGGGCGGCGGGGCCTCCAACGACGAGGATTACAACCTCGAAGCCTTCGTCGCTGCCGAAGTGACGCTCGCAGATCATCTGGCCGAGCAGCTTGCGGTTGCCGTGACCGCGCCGGCGCAGCGCATGATCGGCAAGTACCTGATCGATCTCGTCGACGAGGCGGGCTATTTGCCGCAGGATCTCGGACAGGCCGCGGACCGGCTTGGCGCGAGCGAACAGGCCGTCGCGGAAGTTCTCGCTGTCTTGCAGAAATTCGATCCGCCCGGCGTGTGCGCGCGGAACCTGAGCGAGTGCCTGGCGATCCAGTTGCGCGAGCTCAACCGCTACGACCCGGCGATGCAGGCGCTGGTGGAGAATCTCGATCTTCTCGCCAAGCGCGATATCGCCGCGCTGCGCAGGCTTTGCGGTGTCGACGACGAAGACATTACCGACATGATCGGCGAGATCCGCCGTCTCGATCCGAAGCCGGGGCTGAAGTTCGGCACCGCGCGCACGCAGACGGTGGTGCCCGACGTCTATGTGCGGCCCGGTCCCGACGGCGGCTGGCAGGTCGAGCTCAACAGCGACACGCTGCCGAAGGTACTGGTCAACCAGACCTACTACACCGAACTGT
This sequence comes from Pseudomonadota bacterium, assembly GCA_023432885.1. GTDB lineage: Bacteria > Pseudomonadota > Alphaproteobacteria > Rhizobiales > Xanthobacteraceae > Bradyrhizobium. Next base: position 2,080 of record JAEZEU010000019.1, read on the forward strand.
CGAAGACGATCCGCAAGGACGGCGACAAATCCTATTTCACCGATTGCCTGCAGAATGCGACCTGGCTGGTGCGCGCGCTCGACCAGCGCGCCCGCACCATCCTGAAAGTCGCAACCGAAATCGTGCGCCAGCAGGACGGCTTCTTCACCCATGGCGTGGCGCATTTGCGGCCGTTGAATCTGAAGGCCGTGGCCGACGCGATCCAGATGCACGAATCGACGGTGTCGCGCGTCACCGCCAACAAATACATGGCGACCAATCGCGGCGTGTTTGAATTGAAGTATTTCTTCACCGCCTCGATCGCCTCGGCCGACGGCGGCGAAGCGCATTCGGCGGAGGCGGTGCGACATCATATCAAGCAGCTGATCGACGCAGAGAGCCCGACGGCGGTCCTTTCCGACGACACCATCGTGGAACGTTTGCGCGCCTCCGGCATTGATATCGCACGCCGCACCGTCGCGAAATACCGCGAGGCGATGCGGATCCCCTCCTCGGTGCAACGTCGCCGCGACAAGCAGAGCATGATCGGTTCAGCCCTTTCCGCCTCCGCCACCTCCGACCGGTCCCGCGATGCCGCTCCAGCCTGATTGCATCGGCGCGGAATCGCGATAGGCTCATCCATCCCAGAAAACCTATCGAGGCACCATTCATGGCCCTTCGGATCTCGGGAAAAAGCATCAGCGTGGGCGAAGCGCTACGCAATCGCGTCAGCGAGCGAACCGACGAAGTACTGCGCAAATATTTCGACGGCAATTATTCCGGCCATATCACGCTCTCCAAGGACGGCTTCGCGTTCCGCACCGATTGCGCGCTGCATCTGGATTCCGGCGTGGTGCTGGAAGCCGATTCGAGCGCCGTGGACGCCTATGCCAGCGCCGACCAGGCGCTCCTGATGATCGAGAAGCGCCTGCGCCGCTACAAGAGCCGGCTGAAGGACCGTTCGGCGCGCAAGGCGCACGCCGCCAACACCGCCTTTGCCGAGATGGAAGCGCCCGTGCTGGACGCGCCGAGCTACGTGATCGAGGCGCCGGCCCATGAGGATGAGAACGCCGCCTATAATCCCGTCATCATCGCGGAGACCACCAAGTCGTTGAAACGGCTGTCGGTCAGCGAGGCGGTCCAGGAGCTCGACCTGACCGGCGCAACCTGCCTGGTGTTCCAGCACGGCTCCAGCGGCCGGGTAAACGTGATCTACCGCCGTGCCGACGGCAACGTCGGCTGGGTCGATCCGCCCGCGGTTTCCCCTTGATTCATACGCCGCGGCACATTGACGCCGCGCAGGGGCACTCATATGGTCCGCCGCCGCAAAAGGCTGGTTTCCACGGAACCGACGCTAAAGAGTTGGCACCGAAAGTGCTTTTGGAGTAGAAGCCCCCGGAATCGGGACCCCGGGCAGCAATCCGCCTCCGGCCTCATTTGCTTGACGCCAAGCGCCTTGAGACTATCTCGCAACCTGACGGTTCATTCACCCCTGGACGCCGCCCTATGACGATTACGGATCTGGTCGCGCCAGAGGCGATTCTCCCGGCATTGAAGGTCTCCAGCAAGAAGCAGGCGCTGCAGGAACTGGCTGCCAAGGCGGCCAGCCTGACCGGGCAGAACGAGCGTTCCATTTTCGAAGTGCTGCTTCAGCGTGAAAAGCTCGGCACCACGGCGGTCGGCTATGGCGTTGCCATTCCGCACGGCAAGCTGCCGAAGCTGGAGAAGCTGTTCGGCCTGTTCGCGCGGCTGGAGCGCCCGATCGATTTCGAGGCGATGGACAGTCAGCCGGTCGACCTGATCTTCCTGCTGCTGGCACCCGAAGGCGCCGGCGCCGATCACCTCAAGGCGCTGGCGCGAATCGCGCGCCTGCTGCGCGATCAGGACGTCGCCAAGAAGCTGCGCGCCTCGCGCGATGCGCAGGCGATCTATTCCGTGCTGGCGTTGCCACCGGCGAGTGCGGCGTAGCTCTCTTTCTGCTTCTGCGGTCCACGGTCGCAGTCGGCCGCAATAAACGCAATCTTAAGCTAAATCACGGTTGTTTCGGGGAGGTTGAATTTTCCGCCCGGAGAATACTGAGATGGCGCTGCGTTTGACGATTTCACGCGCGATACTGATTTTCGGCCTGATAACGGCGGCCGGACTCGCAGCGGTGATTGCTACCGGCGTCTACGGGCTGGCACAGCTCAAGGTGGGCGGTCCGCTCTACAATCAGATCAAGCTCGGCAACGACCTCATTGCCGACATCCTGCCGCCGCCGGCCTACATCATCGAATCCTATCTCGAGGCGACTCTCGCATTGAACGATCCCAGCCGGCTTTCCACGCACCGCGACAGACTGGCGCAGCTCAAGAAGGAATATGACGAGCGGCGCGAATTCTGGATCAAGTCCGATCTCGATCCTGCATCGAAAGCAAAGCTGGTCGAAAAGTCCGACCATGAGGTGCAACGTTTCTGGTCCGCCTTGCAGGACGGGCTGCTGCCCGCGCTCGCGAAGAGCGACCCCTCCGCGGCGGCGAAATCCTACCAAGAGATCAGCGCGCGTTATGCGGCGCACCGCGCCATCATCGACGATATCGTCAAGGTCACGAACGAGCGGAACGCTGCGACCGAAGTTTCGGCCAGAGAGCGCGTCAGCACGTTCACTGTGGTCCTGTGGAGCGTTTCCGCCATCGTGTTTCTGCTCATCGGCGGCGGCATTTTCGGCGTCGCATTCGGCGTCATCCGTCCGATTGCCAAGATCACGGACGTGATGAAGGGCCTTGCCGGCGGCGATCTCGACGTTTCGGTGCCTGCGCTGAACCGCGGCGACGAAGTCGGCGCCATGGCCCGCGCGGTCCAGGTCTTCAAGGAAAATGCGCTGCGCGTCCGGTCGATGGAAGCCGAGCAGGCCAGCGTCAAGCGCAAGGCGGAAGAGGACCGCAAGGCCGCGATGCTGGCGTTGGCGGACGGTTTCGATTCCGCGATCGGAGAGATCATCCAGACGGTATCAACGGCCTCGTCCGAACTCGAAACCTCGGCGAGAGGACTGACCAGGACCGCCGAGGTGACGCAGTCGCTTTCGGCAACCGTAGCGTCCGCGTCGGAGCAGTCCTCCGCGAATGCGCAGTCCGCGGCGGCGGCCGCGGAGGAGATGGCTTCCGCGGTGGCCGAGATCGGCCGCCAGGTCCACGATTCGCACAAGATCTCCCGCGAAGCGGTCAGCCAGGTCGAAGAGACCAATGCGCGCATCTCCGATCTCGCCCAGTCCGCCGGCCGGATCGGCGAAGTGGTGAAAATGATCAGCGCGGTGGCCGAGCAGACCAATCTGCTGGCGCTCAACGCCACGATCGAGGCGGCGCGCGCCGGCGAAGCGGGACGCGGATTTGCGGTCGTCGCCTCCGAGGTCAAGGCGCTCGCCACCCAGACGGCAAAGGCGACCGAGGAGATCAGCGAGCAGGTCAGCCAGATGCAGTCGGCCACCCATCAATCGGTCGCGGCGATCGGACAGATCGGCGGCACGATCGGCCGCATCGCCGAGATCTCGCAGGCGATCGCCGCCGCGGTCGAGGAACAGGGCGCAGCGACCCAGGAAATCTCACGGAATGTGCAGCAGGCGGCACAGAGCGCCTCGGAAGTGGCCGGCAGCATCACCGACGTCAACCGCGGCGCCACCGATACCGGGGCCGCTTCGACGCAGGTGCATGCCCTGGCGCGATCGCTGCTCGGACAGAGCAATCATCTCAAAAGCGAGGTCGAGAAATTCCTCTCGACCGTGCGGGCGGCCTGAGCGCGTCACC
>JAEZEU010000022.1 GCA_023432885.1 Pseudomonadota bacterium
CTTCGGTACCTGCCGGTTCTCGTTCTTGTCGTACTTGTCCCGCAGAAACAGATCACGGACCCACCGGAAGATGTTCTCGATGCCGAAGACGGTGTGGTAGCGCTCGCGCCGGTACCGGCGATAGGCCGCCCGCGCCTTCTGGTCGAGGTCCTTCTCGTTTTGCGCCGTGACCAGGCCCTGGCTGAGAATCAGTCCGCCGACGACGCGCATGGTGAAGGCGCCACGGCTGAAGCCGAAACCGAAGAAGCGATCGGTGTCGTCGCGGTAATTGCGGCAAGCGAATTTGTAGATGTCGATGACGTTGCGCTTCAGGCCGAAGCCGAAGGCGCCGCCGAGGATGGCCCATGGCTTGAACGAGGACGTGCCTACACCGTCGTCGTAGAAGGCGACCTGGTCGTTGCCGGACAGGTCGAGAGCCTCGAAGGTGCGCCACACATTGGTGCGCCATACCTTCGCTGCGGAATTGCCGGTACCGTCGGACAAGAGAACGATGTTTCGGCTCATGGGCAGCCCCCGGCGTCAACCTCGAAACGCAATCTGCGGTTTAGAGGATGGCACAGCGCCCCTGCGGGAAAAGCGATCTGTTTCACAGAGAGACGAAAAGAACTGCGCGCGCCGGCGCCGTCTCCGCAGCAAGTACGGAACGCTCTACGGCCTGCTCATCCCGCGAGGTTCTATCGCGGCAGAAGCAGCCGGGCCGGTCAGATAGTCGATCCACGCCAGCGCCGCCTTGGAATCGCGGGCCGCAGCCGACAGGCCAGCGGCATAAACCCTGTAGTTCTGGATTTCTTCCGGCAGGGGACCGGCGAGCGTTACGCCTTTGACGGGCAGTATCTCGCTGATCTGATGAATGGCGATTTCCGCCTCGCCCCTGGCCACCTTTTCGGCAACGTAACCACCGGCCTGCAAGCGCTCCTTTGGCTTGATGTCCTCGGAAATGCCGAGCTTCCTCAGCAGGCCCGCGACATAGATGCCGCTCGAACCGCCGGAGGCCGGGTCGATGTAGGCGACCGTCTTGGCCGAGAGCAGCGCACGCTTGAATGCATCGACCGAGCTCAAGTCGGGCTTCGGCGCTCCCTCCTTCACGGCAACGCCAACCCCGACCTTGCAACGGGCACGCGGCTGCCGCCGACGATCTTGCCCTTCCCGATCCGCCCATCGATCGCGGCGGGGGTGATGATCGCCATGTCAAAAGCTTCGCCGGCCTCGATGCGCCTGGTGAGCCCGCCGGCGGTGTCGTTGTCGATGATAAGCCGGTGCCCGCTCGCGGCCTCGAACCCGCCCTGCAGCGACAGCACCACCGACTTCATCGCGCCTGCCGTCAATACATTGATCTCGGCGGATACAGCCGGAGTGGCGGAAAGCACGATCGCAGCGGCGATAAAGGGTTTGACGAGAATGGAACGCACGGTCATGCGGCACCCCTCGCGGCGGTGGCTGGCTCTGACTTCGGCGTGCGGAGAAAAATCTGGAGCGGGCGAAGGGGCTCGAACCCTCGACCCCGACCTTGGCAAGGTCGTGCTCTACCACTGAGCTACACCCGCATCCGAGATGACGGCGACTGGTCGCCGGCAACGGCGCACCTATGCCAAATGCGCGCGGTGAATGCAACACTTCTGCGAACCGTTGAAATCCGGTCCGGGTGAGGCAAATTTTGCGCAAAACGGCCGCCGTGGCGCGGAACGTGGTCGCTCCATACCCCGAAATCAACCCCCATCCGGTTCCCGGCAATTGAAAAACGGCGAGACCGCCGCCAATTAGGGCAGATCGATCCCGCCCTGAACCGCACCCAACCGTGCTAGAAGGGGCCCGACTTCCGAAAAGACCAGGCGAGGACATCGTGACCATTACGGAGCAGGGCGGCGGAGCGCCGCAGGCGGCAACCGACCTCATCAAGGAAACCACTACCCAGTCCTTCATGAAGGACGTCATCGAGGAGTCCAAGCGCCAGCCGGTGCTGATCGACTTCTGGGCGGAATGGTGCGGACCGTGCCGCCAGCTCACGCCCGTGCTCGAAAAGGCGGTTCGCAACGCCAAGGGCCGGGTCAAGCTGGTCAAGATGAACATCGACCATCACCCCGCCATCCCCGGGCAGATGGGCATCCAGTCGATTCCCGCCGTGATCGCCTTCGTCGACGGCCGCCCGGCCGACGGCTTCATGGGCGCGGTTCCGGAAAGCCAGGTCAACGCTTTCATCGACAAGCTGACCAAGGGCATCCCGGCAGCGGGCGAGCCCAACATTGCCGAGATCCTGGCCGAGGCCGAAGCGGTGCTGAACGACGGCGATGCCGCGGGCGCCGCGCAGATCTATGCCGAGGTGCTGGCGATCGATGCGACCAACATCGCGGCCCTTGCGGGCCTTGCGAAGTGCTACGTCAACACGGGCGCGATCGAGCAGGCCAAGCAGACGCTGGCCATGGTACCGGAATCCAAGCGCAACGATACCGCCGTGAAAGCGGCGCAGGCGGCCATCGAGCTTGCCGATCAGGCGAAGTCGGTCGGGCCCGCCGCCGAGCTGGAACGGAAAGTCGCCGCGAACCCGCTCGATCATCAGGCGCGCTTCGACCTCGCCACCGCGCTGAACGCGCAAGGCAAGCGCTCCGAGGCGACCGCACAGCTGCTCGAGATCGTCAAGCGCGACCGCAAATGGAACGATGATGGCGCGCGCAAGCAGCTCGTGCAGTTCTTCGAGGCGTGGGGCGGCGCCGATGAGGCGACCATCGAGGGACGAAGGAAACTGTCAACGATCCTGTTCTCCTGAACTTCAGGCAAAGCGCCGGGACAGTTCGCTCATGCCGATCAATGCCGAATATCGCGGACCCGGCGAGCTGCCGGAAGTGATCCCGGTTTTTCCACTGCCCGGCGCGCTGCTGCTGCCGCGCGGCCAGATGCCGCTCAATATCTTCGAGCCGCGTTATCTCGCCATGGTCGACGACGCCTTCCGCGACGGCCATCGCCTGATCGGCATGATCCAGCCCGACGTCACCCATTCGCCCAGCGAGGAAAGCCCGGTGCTGTTCCGCATCGGCTGCGTCGGCCGCATCACCCAGCTCGCCGAAACCGGCGACGGCCGTTACATCCTCGAACTCACGGGCGTGTCGCGGTTCAAGGTGATTGAGGAATTGTCGGTGCTGACCCCCTACCGCCAGTGCAAGGTCGACTTCTTCGCCTTCGTCGACGACTTCACCGCGCGCAAGGGCGAGGAGGCGGTCGACCGCCAGGCGCTGCTCGACGTGCTCACCGATTTCCTCAAGGCCAACAACCTCAAGGTCGATTGGGAAGGCATCGAGAGCGCCCCCAACGAAGCCCTGGTCAACGCGCTCGCGATGATGTCGCCTTATGGCCCGGCCGAGAAACAGGCGATGCTGGAAGCGCCGGACCTGAAGACGCGCGCGGAGATCCTGATCGCGGTGACGGAGATGGATCTGGCGAAGAAGCGCACCAGCGGCGAGCCCGGGCTGCAGTAGACCGGCATTCCGGGCGCGCAGCAAGGGCGCCCCTATAGTTCGATGCCGACGCATCGCCCCGGAATGACGGGGCCGGGCCTCAAGCCGCCGTCTATGCGGTCCTCATGGCGCTAGTAGCCCGCGACCGACAGCGCCACGGCGGCGCTCATTCCGATCCAGCCCGGATGCACCGTCCGCGTCGCCAGCGCATTGGCGACGGCCGCAAAGCCGAACACCACCGCGAACGTGCCGATGATCCAGTGCCGCGCGGCGTCCGAACCCATCCACGGCGCGGCAACCAGCAGGACGCCGCCCGCGATCCATGCCAGCGTGCCGGCCTGCCACACCAGCCGCAGCAGCGTGCGCAGGCGGGGCGGCTCGACGGTGGCGCGCGCAAATATTTTCGTTTCTCCCAGCACGCCGTGAGCGATGCTGACAATGATGGCGATGACGCCCGCGGATTGCAGCAGAAGATCGCGCATCTCTACCTCCGATC
>JAEZEU010000027.1 GCA_023432885.1 Pseudomonadota bacterium
ATGCGCGGCGTCGGCGGCGCCGTGTCGGCCACCGATGCGGTGATGTCCGGCACGCACCCCAATGCCTTTGTCGCGGTGCGACCGCCCGGGCACCACGCCGAAAAATCAACTCCGATGGGCTTCTGCTTCTTTGACAATGCCGCAATTGCCGCGCGCCATGCGCAGCGCAAATACGGCATCGCGCGCGCGGCGGTTGTCGATTTCGACGTCCATCACGGCAACGGCACGCAAGACATTTTCTGGGCCGATCCAACCGTGATGTATTGTTCGACGCATCAGATGCCGCTGTTCCCTGGTACCGGCGCCCGCGGCGAGCGCGGCGAGCACGACACCATCGTCAACGCGCCGCTGGCCCCGGAAGACGGCAGTGCCAAGTTCCGCACCGCCTTCGAGAATCTGATCCTGCCGCAGCTGACGAGGTTCAGCCCGGAACTGATCATCGTTTCCGCCGGGTTCGACGCGCATTATCGCGATCCCCTCGCCTCGCTGAACCTGAAGGCCGAGGATTTCGGCTGGGTGACGAAGAAGTTGATGGACCTCGCGGATCAAACCGCCGGCGGTCGCGTCGTCTCCGTGCTGGAAGGCGGCTACGATCTGCAGGGCCTGCAGGAATCGGTCGCTGCCCATGTCACTGCATTGATGGGCGGCTAGATCGCCGCCACAATACGGCAAAACCCTCTTGATTCCGCGTCCGGCCAGGTCCGGCGCCTTTGGAAACCGCAAATGGCCGAGAACAACCAGGTGGATGTGAAGAAGCTCTCCTTCGAGCGCGCGATCGAGGAGTTGGAATCGATCGTCAAGCGGCTCGAGGAAGGCAAGGTGCCACTGGAGGAATCCGTGGCCATCTATGAGCGCGGCGAAGCGCTCAAGCGCCGCTGCGAGGAACTGCTCCGACAGGCTGAGGCCCGCGTCGACAAGATCACGACCGACGGCTCAGGTCAGGCGACGGGGACCGAGCCGCTCGACGTGCAGTGACGGCCGAGCAACGCAGCCCCGCTTTCCGCCGTCAGCACCCTGCCCCCGCGTCCAAGCGGCGCGGCCCCGGCCGGACCGAAATAGCTCTTTCCGCCCGGTGCCGCCTGCTATAGTCCCGCCGTCATTGGGGAACAGACTTTAGTGCGCGTCCAGCACCGGCATATCATCTACATCCAGGGATACGACCCCCGCGGGCTCGCGCAGTACTACCGGATGTTCCGGACCGAACTGCGCAAGTTCGCGCGCCTCTACGGCATTTCCGCCAGCACGAGCCGGCCGCAGGCCGCCGATAGTGGCGAGATCGCCTCCTGGACCATCGAGACCAAGGCAACCGACTGGCAGACCCGCACCGATTACGACTTCCTTCGCTTTGAAGATTTCATCCAGCGCGACCTCGCCCAGCCGATCTGGCGCACCGTGTTCCATGCGGTCTGGATCTACTGGCGGCTGATCTTCCGCGGCACGGCCTTTCGCTTCTTTGCGGCAAACTGGCGCTTTGCCACCTTCATCACCTATCCCCACCTGCTGCTGCTGGCCGAGGCGATCGTCATCGCTGCGGTCGCCTTTGGTGTCGAACGAGGGCTCGACGCGCTCGGCGTGCCCGATCTTTTCAGCATGACCGCGGGGGCGGCCGTGTTCGTCGCGCTGCTCGGCACGGTGCTGAAATATACGGAAAAACAGACCTATCTCCTCTATCTCCTGGCGGACACAATCTGGACCTGGGAGTTCTCGCACCGCCAGCGACCGGAATGGGATGACCGTATCGACCGCTTTGCGCGGCATCTGGTGGACGTCGCAAGCTCCACCAGCGCCGATGAGATCGTGCTGGTCGGCCACAGTTCGGGCTCGTTTCTCGGCGTCGAAATCCTGGCCCGGGCCTTGAAGCTGGATGCCGCGCTCGGCCGTCACGGGCCGCGCATCGTGCTGCTCACCATCGGCGGTAATTTCCCGATCGTCGGTTTCCATGCCGCGTCCAAGGATTTCCGCGACCATCTGCGCCAGCTTGCGGTCGAGCCCTCGATCGACTGGATCGACTGCCAGGCGCGCAAGGACGTGATGAACTTTTTCCAGTTCGATCCGCTGGCGGCACACGGCATCGATGTAGGTGAGGCGGGCCGTAACCCGACCATCGTACCGGTACGGTTCCGCGAGATCATCCTGCCTGAGCACTACGAGGCCTTCCGCTGGCAGTTCTTCCGCGTCCACTTCCAGTTCGTGATGGCCAACGAGGTGCCTCACCCCTACGATTTCTTCATGATCGTCTGCGGTCCGGTACCGCTGGCCGAGCGCATGGCGGTTCCGCAGGCGGCGCTGGCGGTCGCAACCGGCGACCAGACTGCCCGAGAATGGGCGTGGAAACAGCTGGAAAACGCCCGATCTGGCCAAAAAGATGCCGAGGAACTGGGCACGATGGAACCCGAGGCGCGCCGCCGGGGTTAATCCCGTCAGGCTTGCGGTCCGGGCGGTACCGTTCCGCGCCCGGCCAGTTGGCTTTGGTGGAAACTTTGGTGTAAAGCTTGAAACTCAGTGGGGCTATGGGGCTCGTGCGCACCGCATAACGGCGGCGGCAGACGCTTCAAAAGTCCTCACCAAAATTGACCGGGACGGGTGAAGACGCCTTCGGTGATGTAAGTCACATTGAACGATTTGGGCTGCCGATAGGCTAACCAACCAGGCTCCTCGCTGCGCGCTGGATGCGCAAACCCAATTCAAGTCGGACCTCAGGTTCCGACATGCAAAACTGGAATATCACTGTGACCGCATTTAGTAAGACGCCGCTTCTCGACACTATCAAGACCCCCGATGATCTGCGCAAGCTCAAGATCGAGCAGGTGCGGCAGGTCGCCGACGAGCTTCGTCAGGAAACGATTGATGCCGTCTCAGTGACCGGCGGTCATTTCGGCGCGGGCCTCGGCGTCGTCGAGCTGACCACCGCGATTCACTACATCTTCGATACGCCCCGCGATCGCCTGATCTGGGATGTCGGTCATCAGGCCTATCCGCACAAGATCCTCACCGGACGGCGCGACCGGATCCGTACCCTGCGCACCGGCGGCGGGCTTTCCGGTTTCACCAAGCGCAGCGAGAGCGACTATGACCCGTTCGGCGCCGCGCACTCATCGACCTCAATCTCCGCCGGCCTCGGCATGGCCGTTGCCCGCGACCTCTCGGGCGGCAAGAACAATGTGATCGCCGTGATCGGCGACGGCGCCATGAGTGCGGGCATGGCTTATGAAGCCATGAACAATGCAGGCGCGATGAATTCGCGGCTGATCGTCATCCTCAACGATAACGACATGTCGATTGCTCCGCCCGTCGGCGCGATGAGCGCGTATCTGTCGCGGCTCTATTCGGGCAAGACCTACCGCACGCTGCGCGAGGCGGCGAAGCAGATCAACAAGCATCTGCCGAAGGTGCTCGCCAACCGCGCCAACCGCGTGGAAGAGTATTCCCGCGGGTTCATGATGGACGGCGGTACGCTGTTCGAGGAGCTCGGGTTCTACTATGTCGGACCTATCGACGGCCATAATCTCGACCACCTCCTCCCCGTTCTGAAGAACGTCCGCGACATGGAGACGGGCCCCATCCTGGTCCATGTCGTGACGCAGAAGGGCAAGGGCTATCCGCCGGCCGAGGCTTCCGCGGACAAATACCACGCGGTGGTCAAGTTCGATGTCGCCACCGGCACCCAGGCCAAGGCCAAACCGAATGCGCCGGCCTACCAGAACGTGTTCGGCCAGAGCCTCGTCAAGGAAGCCCAGAAGGACGACAAGATCGTCGCCATCACCGCAGCGATGCCTTCAGGCACCGGCGTCGATATCTTCAACAAGGCGTTCCCGAACCGCACCTTTGACGTCGGCATTGCCGAACAGCATGCGGTGACCTTTGCCGCGGGGCTTGCGAGCGAGGGCTACAAGCCATTCTGCGCGATCTACTCCACCTTCCTGCAGCGCGGCTACGACCAGGTCGTGCATGACGTCGCGATCCAGAGCCTGCCCGTGCGCTTTGCCATCGATCGCGCCGGCCTCGTCGGCGCCGACGGCGCCACCCACGCCGGCTCATTCGACAATGCCTATCTCGGCTGCCTGCCGAACTTCGTGATCATGGCCGCTGCTGACGAGGCCGAGCTGGTGCACATGATCGCAACGCAAGTGGCGATCGACGATCGGCCGAGCGCGGTGCGCTATCCGCGCGGCGAAGGTCGCGGCGTGGAAATGCCCGAGGTCGGCATTCCCCTTGAGGTCGGCAAGGGCCGCATCATCCGCGAGGGAAAGAAGGTCGCGCTATTGTCGTTCGGCACGCGTCTGGCCGAATGCGAGAAGGCGGCCGACGAGCTTGCCGCGCATGGCTTGTCCGCCACCATTGCAGACGCCCGCTTCATGAAGCCGCTCGACGAGGAGCTGATCCTCAAACTCGCCCGCGACCACGAGATACTGATCACGATCGAGGAAGGCTCGGTCGGCGGGTTCGGCTCGCATGTCATGCAGTTCCTCGCCGACAACGGCATGCTCGACGGGGGCCTGCGGATGCGCTCGATGGTGCTGCCCGACGTGTTCCTCGACCACGACTCGCCGAACGCGATGTATGCGCGTGCCGGGCTCGACGCCAAGGGCATCGTCGCCAAGGTGTTCGAGACCCTGGGCAAGGATTTCAAGGCCGAGAGCGTCAAGCTCGCCTGAACGGGCGGAACGCTCGACCCACCTCTCCCAAAGGCAGAGGTGTAAGACCCACTCTAGGGTGATACATGAAGATCTATCTGGCAGGACCCGACGTGTTCCTGCCGGATGCCCTCGCCATCGGACAGCGCAAACAGGACATCTGCCGACTCCACGGCGTGACCGGCCTCTATCCGCTCGACAATACGGTTGACCTCGCAGTGCGGGGTTCCTCGCTGCAGATATTCAAGGGCAATGAAGCGATGATGGATGCGGCCGACGCGATCATCGCCAATATGACGCCGTTCCGCGGCCCCGGCGCCGATTCCGGCACCGTCTACGAACTCGGTTATTTCGCTGGCCGGGGCAAGCTTTGCCTTGCGTACAGCAACGATCCCACCATCTATGCGGAGCGCGTTGCGCGGTTCACGCAGGTGAAGAGCGCTTTCGACAAGCGTCTGGTCGATGCCGACGGACTGACCGTCGAGGACTTTGGCCTGCCGGACAATCTGATGATGATCCATGCGCTCGACCTGCACGGCTCGCCGCTGGTGCTGCCCGATGCAAGGCCTGCGGACATCTGGCACGATCTCGGCGCGTTCGAGGCATGCGTGCGTCTGGCAGCAGGACAATGGGCTGATCGTGGCAAAGCAAGATCGCAGCGAGACCTCCCGTAAGCGCGCCGATGTCGTGCTGGTGGAGCGCGGCCTGTTCGAGAGCCGGGCGCGCGCCCGCGCCGCCATCGATGCCGGCCTCGTCATTGCCAATGACAAACCGGTCTCAAAAGCTTCGGAAGCCATTCCGGCCGATGCCGTGCTGCAAGCGCAGCCCGCCCACCCCTGGGTCTCGCGGGGCGGTGTCAAACTGGCGGGAGCGCTGGAGCAGTATCCGATCGAGATCGAGAACCATATCTGCCTCGATATCGGTTCCTCTACCGGCGGCTTCACCGAGGTGCTGCTGGCGAACGGCGCAGCCATGGTGTTCGCCATCGATGTCGGCCACGGCCAGCTGCACCACTCGCTGCATGACCACCCGAAGATCGTATCGATGGAAGACACCGACATTCGCAAGCTGGAGCACACCCGCCTGCCCGCACGGCCGGACGTCGTGGTGATCGACGTCAGCTTCATCTCGCTGAAGGCGGTGCTGCCCGTCGCGCTGTCGCTGGCGGCCGCCCCGATGCACCTGCTCGCGCTGATCAAGCCGCAATTCGAGGCGGAGCGGAAGAACTACAAGGGCGGCGTAATCCGCAACGCCATGGTGCACCAGCAGATCTGCGACGACATCATGGCGTTCGCGGGCTCGCTCGGCTGCACCGACATGCAGGTGTTCCCGTCTCCGATCGCCGGCGGCGACGGCAACATCGAATTCTTCCTCGGCGCGCGCCGTGGTTGAAACGCTCCTCATCGATCACGTCGGCAATTTCGGCGACGGCGTGGCCATCGCGCCCGGCGGCAACATCTATGTGCCGTATACGCTCGGCGGCGAGACGGTGGAGGTCAGCGAAGTCCACGGCCATCCGGACCGGCGCCGTCTCCTCGAGGTCAGGCAAGCCAGCACGGAGCGCATCGCGCCGCTCTGTCCGCACTTCTCGGTCTGCGGCGGCTGCGCTATCCAGCATTGGGAGGCGGACGCCTACCGCGACTGGAAGCGCAACATCCTGGTGGAGACGCTGGCACAGGCGGGCATCACCGGTGAGGTCGCGCCGCTGCTCGACGCCCATGGCAGCGGGCGGCGGCGCATCACCCTGCATGCGCGGATGGGCACGCATGAGGTGCTGAAGGTGGGCTATGCCGCAGCCCAGTCTCACGACATCATCCCGATCGACCGCTGTCCGATACTCGATCCGGCGCTGGAGGGCGCACTCGATGCGGCCTGGGCGATTGCGGAAACCTTGAAACCCGCGCGAAAGCCGCTCGACATCCAGTTCACCGCCACCGGCGGTGGTCTCGACGTCGACGTCCGTGGCTCCGGCCCCGTGTCGGCGGCGATGACCGCAAAGCTCTCGGCTGTCGCGCACCAGCACCGGCTGGCGCGGCTGACGCGCCATGGCGAGCTGGTGCTGATGCGCAATCCCCCGGTCATCACCATCGGCACCGCGCAGGTGACGCTGCCGCCCGGCTCGTTCCTGCAGGCGACGGTCGCCGGGGAGGAAGCGCTCGCCGCGCTCACGCTCGATTCCTGCAAGCGCGCAAAAAATGTCGCCGATCTATTCTGTGGCGTCGGCCCCTTTGCACTGCGCCTCGCCGCGAAATCGCGTGTGGCGGCATTCGACAGCGACGCCGGAGCCGTGGCGGCGCTGCAGAAAGCGGCAACCTCGACCTCGGGACTGAAGCCGATAAAAGCGGAGCCCCGCGACCTGTTCCGCCGGCCGCTGGTGCCGCAGGAACTGCGCGACTACGACGCGGTCGTGTTCGATCCGCCGCGCCAGGGCGCGCAGGCGCAGGCGAGCCAGCTCGCCGCGAGCAAGGTGCCGCTAGTGGTCGCGGTCTCCTGCAATGTCGCGACATTCGCGCGCGATGCGAAAATCCTGATCGACGGCGGCTACCGGATGGAGGCCCTCACACCGGTCGACCAGTTTCGACACACGCCGCATGTGGAGCTGGTGGCGAAATTTGTACGGTAGGCCACGAACAGAAGCGGCTAACCAATCGGCTGTTCAGCGGCCTCTGCCCAGCTTCGCTCAAGAAGGGCAAGGCCAATGGCACGAAAATTGGAAACCTTTGATTTTGCGATAACCCGTGGTTTTTGAACTCTTCGGGTCACCCTGCACTTACCTTCCCCACCTGTCCTGCCAGATCTTCTCGCCGATCAGGCAATTGACCCGCGGCTCCTTGCCTTGCGCGGCGGCCGGCACCACCCACTGCTCCGGCTGACGGCCAGCGACTTCCAGCAGCAGCTTGGTGCGGATCGCTTCCTTGAACTTGTCGCGATCCTTGATGGTGACGACGAAGGAGCCGGGGCCGCCGATCACGCAGTCCTCGTAGTAATAGTCGAGATTGTCGATATCCATGGTCGAATAGGACGGCTCCTTCACCATGATCGGCAGGCCGTTGATGATAATGCCCTTCTCCAGCGCAGCATCGCGTGCGCTCGTCACCGGCATGCCGTTGTTGTTGGGGCCGTCGCCGGAAATGTCGATCACCCGGCGCAGTCCGTGGTAGTCGTTCTCGTCGAACAGCGGCATGGCGAAACTGATCGCGCCTGAAATCGAGGTGCGCGAGGCGCGACGGATCGGCGTCTTCATGATCTCGGCCGAAACGGCATCTGCCGATTCCGGCCCGTCGATCAGCCGCCAAGGGATGATGAGCTTCTGGTCGGTGGATGCGGCCCATTCGAAATAGGTGACGGCGATCCTGCCGTTCGGCCCGCTCTTCAGCGCCTGCAGGAATTCCTTGGAGACGATGGCCTGCGCATAGCCCTCCCGCTGGACCGCGAGCTCATCCATGTCCATGGAGTAGGAGACGTCGACCGCAAGCACGAGTTCGACATCGACGTTCGCCTCTTTCTCGGCGAAACGAGGGCCCTGGTTGCCCGGCCCCGGTGCGGCAACACCCGCCACGTCTCCGCCGGCCAGCATGCCGGCAACAAGCACAGCCCCGATCGAGACATACCAGCGCATCGCGGCCCTCCCGTCGTCTCTGCGATGGTGACACGCAAACCGCTTCGCGCAAAGAAGTAAGACGACTTGTCCATCACAATCGGTTTAGCGATCGCACCGTAATCGGTCGATTTGCCTAAACATTTTGGCTTGAACGAAAGCGGCCACAAAGGCGATGCCTGATGGAGCACGCCAGCCTCTGGACGTCGGTGGGCGCAGGGAGCCTGCTGAAAATACTGGCAGCCCCGAGGTCCGCGTCGACCGGCCCGCGCCATTGAAAGCTGCGGAACTCGACGAACGGCCGCCATTGTTGCACTGACCGAATTGAAGCTCTCCGATAATGCACATTCCGAGACCCCGCCGAAGTCTGTAAGCTACGGAAACCGCGGTCGCCCGCGGCGATCAGGCCATGGTCCAGCCGTTGCGGAGCGCGCCGGCTTTTAACCGCGGACCGATCGCGGTGGGATCATGCTGGAGCTTCTGCCGCCATGACCGACACCGACGTCAAGCGGAAAACCAGGGTCAAGACCAAGGCTGAACGGCCGCGTCTGCACAAGGTGATCCTCGTGAACGACGACTACACGCCGCGCGACTTCGTCGTCACCGTGCTGAAGGCGGAATTCCGCATGAGCGAAGACGAAGCCTACAAGGT
>JAEZEU010000043.1 GCA_023432885.1 Pseudomonadota bacterium
CAATGGCGCGATCGAGGGTGTCGCGGGGCCGGAGGCCGCCAACAATGCCGCAGCCGGCGGCGCGTTCATTCCGCTGATGACTCTCGGCATCCCGCCGAACGTGGTGATGGCGCTGCTGCTCGGCGCCGTCGTGATTCACGGCCTGCAACCCGGGCCCCTGATGATCACGCAGAACCCCGGGCTGTTCTGGGGCATTGTCGCCAGCATGTATATCGGCAACCTGATGCTTTTGGTGCTGAACCTGCCGATGATCGGAATGTGGGTGCAGCTGTTGAGGCTGCCGTACAATGTCCTTTTCCCCCTCATCATCCTCTTCACCATCATCGGCGTCTATTGCTCGAGCAACAACGTGTTCGACGTTTACGTCATGATCGCCTTCGGCGTGATCGGCTACTTCATGCGCAAGCTCGGCTATGAGCCGGCGCCGCTGGTCCTGGCCTTCGTGCTCGGCCCTATGCTGGAGAACAATTTGCGAAAGTCGCTGATCCTCTCGCAGGGCGACCTCTCCACCTTCGTGACGCGGCCGATCTCGGCGGCGTGCCTGGCGCTTGCCGTGGTGCTCCTGATCGGGCCGCTGTTGCCGGCACTGCGCAGGAAGCGCGAGATGGTGGCGCTGGACGAAGGGGCGTGACGCTCAAGCACGTCCCTTCTCGCCGAGATCCCAGAACAGCCCCGCCATGATGGCGAGCGCCTCTTCCGTCACGGGCATCAGAATGTGCTCGTTCGGCGCGTGCTGAGAGCAGCCGGGATAGGAATGCGGCACCCAGATCGTCGGAAGTCCCAATCCTTCCGAAAACACGTCGTTCGGCAGCGAGCCGCCGAAATTCGGCAGGATGGCGGGCGTCTTGCCCGTGGTCTGCCTGATCGATTCCGCCGCCCAATTGATCCACGGGCTGTCGAAATCGGTGCGAGAGGCCGCAAAGCTCTGAGCGGCCTTCACCTCGACCATCGGAAATCCGTTGGCGTGGAGATACCTGCGCACGGCATCGACGGCCTGCTCGATTTTAGTGCCGACCACGAAACGGAGCTGCAGCACCGCATGCGCCTCGCCCGGAATGGCGTTGGCGGGGCTCGCGATATTGCCTGACGACATCGCCAGCACTTCCAGCGTATTCCAGGCATAAAGCCGTTCGGCAGGCGACAGTCCCTCCTCGCCCCAGTTCGGCGACAGGGCGGGCTCGTCGGCCGTCGGCTCGACCTTGACGTCGGCGAGCACGCTTCGGATCGCATTTGATATCCTCGGCGGCTTCAGGGTCTCCAGCTGCATCTGCCCCTTCTCATTCACGAGAGAAGCAATCGCGTTCGACAGGATGGTGGCGGCATTGGCGAGCACGCCGCCCCAATTGCCGGAATGATGCCCACCATCGCGCAGGTTGACGTCGAGATGGATGCGCAGGCCGCCGCGGCAGCCGAGGAAGATGGTCGGCCGTTCCGCCGACAGCCGCGGCCCGTCGGAGGCCAGGAACAGATCGGCCTTGAGTTCCTCGCGATGGTTTTCGCAAACCTCGCGCAGGTCGGGCGAGCCGATCTCCTCCCCGGTCTCGATGATGAATTTGGCGTTGAAGCCGAGCTTGCCGCCGCGCGCCGCGCGCACCATGCGCAGCGCCGACATATTGATGCTGTGCTGTCCCTTGTTGTCGGCGGTGCCGCGACCATAGACGCGCTCGCCCTTGATGGTGGTGCGCCAGGGATCGAGATTGTCGCGCCATTCGCCCGCCATGCCGTCGACCACATCGCCATGCCCGTAGGTCAGCACCGTGGGCAACGCGGCATCCTCGCGATAGTCGGCCAGCAGATACGGCCCCTTGCCGCTCGGCGACTCGACCAGCCGCGTCGCGAAATCGAGTTCGGCAAAGGCCGGCTGCAATTCGTCGGTGAGATAGGCGCGCAGCGCTTCGCCGGAGTTGGCTTGCTGGCTCTCGGTGCGATAGCCGACCCGCCGGTCCAATATCCTCATGAAATCGCCGGATTTGAAATGTTCTCGCGCCCGGGCGATCGCGTCGGCTCTGCTCATTCTCTTCTTTCCTTTCGCGACAGGCCCTTCTTTTCTTTGACCCTAGCAGAGCCGATTTGGCCTTGCTAATCCCGGTCCAGATGCAACAATTTCCTGATCCGTTCATCGACCACGACGCGTTGCAACCATGACAAAACAAATCCGCCTCAACGCCTTTGCCATGAACTGCGTGGCGCACCAGTCGCCGGGGCTGTGGACGCATCCGCGCGATCGCACGCTGGAATACAACCGCCTGCCCTACTGGATCGACCTGGCCAAGACGCTGGAACGCGGCCGCTTCGACGGGCTGTTCCTTGCCGACGTCCTCGGCGTCTACGACGTCTATGGCAACAGCCCCGATGCCGCCTTGCGCCATGCGACGCAGACGCCGGCCAACGAGCCGCTGATGCTGATCCCGGCGATGGCGGCGGTGACCAGTCATCTCGGTTTTGGGGTCACCTCCAATCTCTCCTTCGAGCCGCCCTACCCGTTCGCGCGGCGGATGTCGACGCTCGATCATCTCACCGAGGGGCGCGTCGGCTGGAACGTGGTCACCGGCTATCTCGACAGCGCCGCGCGTGGCGCCGGCAAGGACAAACAGACCGCGCATGACGACCGCTATGAGGTCGCGGATGAGTACATGGAGCTGGTCTACAAGCTCTGGGAAGGCAGCTGGGAGGACGATGCCGTGCTGCGCGACCGCGCGCGCGGCATCTTTGCAGACCCTTCGAAAGTTCATCCCGTTTCGCATGAGGGAAAGAACTATCGCCTCAACGCCATCCATCTTGCCGAGCCCTCACCACAGCGCACGCCGGTGCTCTACCAGGCCGGCACTTCGCCGCGCGGCCGGCAGTTCGCGGCTCAACATGCCGAGTGCGTGTTCATGTCAGGCCCGTCGGCCAAGGTGATTGCGCCGCGGGTGGCCGCCATTCGCGAGCTGGCGGAGGCGGCCGGGCGCGATCCCCGGGAAATTCTGATGTTCTCCATGTTCACGGTGATCTTGGGACGGACAGAAGCGGAAGCGAGGGCCAAGTACGAGGACTATCGCCGCCACATCAGCCCCGAGGGCGCGCTGACGCTGATGTCGGGCTGGACCGGGGTGGATTTCTCGCAAATGGCGCTCGACCAGGAAGTCCGTCACGTCACCAACGATGCCGGCCGCACCGCGATGGACAATGTCACCCGCGCCGACCCCGAGCGGGTGTGGACCGTGCGCGAGGTGGCGAAGCATGTCGGCATCGGCGGCATCGGACCCGTCATCGTCGGCACGCCGGAGAAAGTGGCCGATGAGATCGAGGCGTGGTTCGAGGCCACCGACGTCGACGGGCTCAACGTGCCCTTTGCGGTATCGCCCGGCGACTTCGAGGACATTGCCGACATGCTGGTGCCGGAGCTGACCCGCCGCGGCCGCTACAAGAAGGAATACGCGCCGGGTACGCTGCGGGAAAAACTGTTCGGCCCCGGCCGCCCGCGCCTCAACGCGCAGCATCCGGCGGCCCGTTACCGGCCGGGTGTCGCGGCGAAAGCGGCGGAGTAGCCACGCTCTATCAGAGCGTCGCCCCGGCGAAGACCGGGGCCATTGGCCCGCCCTGGAATGACTGCTTTGCAGTCAGTTCACCGAGTTGCTCACCACGACCTCGATCAGCTTGGTGCCCGGGCGGCTGAACGCGGACGAGAGCACCGGCTTCAACTCGCGGGGATCGGTGACCCTGATCGCTTCCAGCCCCAGCGCCTTGGCCATGCCGGTGAAATCCACCGGCGGATCGACGAAATCCATGCCGATGTAGTTGTCGTCGCCATGGAAGGCGAGCAGGCGCTGCTTGATGATGCGGTAGCCGCCATTGTTGGCGATGACGACATTGAGCGGGAGCTTGTGGTTGGCCGCGGTCCACAGCGACTGGATCGAGTACATCGAGGAGCCGTCGCCGGAGAAGCAGACCACGGGACGATCGGGATTCGCGAGGCTGACGCCGACCGATGCCGGCAGGCCCCAGCCGATGCCGCCGGAGGCCAGCGCATGATAGCCGTAGCGGTCGCGATGCGCGCGCAGCGCGATGACCTGGCGCGACGAGGTGAGGCCCTCGTCCACGAGGATGGCATTCTCAGGCATCGCTTCAACCAGTTGCAGCGCCAGCCAGTCCGGATCGATCGGCGATTTGTCGCTGGCCTTGGATATCTGCTCGACGATGACCTTGCGTTTCGCGCTCCAGTTCTTGACCGTAAGCGCGGCGATGCCCTGCTTCGCACGCGCCTCCAGAGCCGCGCCGCCGGCCGCCTTCAACGCCGGCACCAGCGCGCGCAGCGTTTCCCTGACGTCGGCCTTCACGGCAATCTCGGCGCCGTAGTTTTTCGCCAAGTCCCAGTCGACAAGCCCGACCTGCACCATCGACAGGCCATCCGGCATCGGATCGGTTTCGCTGTACACCGACATGCGCAAGGGATCGGCCCCGAGCACGATCATGAGGTCGTAAGGCGCGAGCGTTTCGCGCACCTGCTTCTGCAGGCGCGTCAGTGCGCCCATGAAGCATGGGTTCTCGGACAGGAAATGCGCACCATAGGGCGTGGAGCATTGATAGACCGGCGCGCCCAGCGTCTCGGCAAAGAGGGCCGCCTCCATCAGCGCATCGCTCTTGACGATCTCGTCACCGGTGACGATCACCGGCCGCTCGGCCTTGAGGATGCGGGCCACCAGCGCCTGCAGGGATTCATCGGAAGGACGCACACGGGTATCGACGCGGGTGGCGCGGCCCAGCTCGATGCCGGCTTCGGCATTGAGGATGTCGCCCGGCAGCGAGATGAATACGGGCCCAGTCGGCGGCGTGGTCGCGATCTTGGCGGCGCGGCGCACGATGCGCGGCAGGTCCTCCAGCCGCGTCACCTCGACCGCCCATTTCACCAGCGGCTCGGCCATCTGCACCAGCGGGCCATAGAGCACCGGTTCCATCAGCCCGTGGCCCTGCTCCTGCTGGCCAGCGGTGAGGATCATCGGCGTGCCGGTGAAGGCAGCGTTGAACAAGGAGCCCATCGCATTTCCAAGGCCGGGCGCGACATGGACGTTGCAGGCGACGAGTTTTCCCGAGGCGCGGGAAAAACCGTCGGCGATGGCGACCACCAGGCTCTCCTGCATCGCCATCACATAGGTGAGATCGGGATGATCCTTCAGCGCATGCATGATCGGCAGCTCGGTGGTGCCGGGATTGCCGAACAGATGCGTGATGCCCTCGTCCTTGAGCAGCGCAAGAAAGGCCGAGCGCCCGGTGATGCGATTTTTCATGCGTTCCCTCCGGCCCGCACGTTCGTTGGCCGGCGGGAATGGCGGCCATGATGGACGATCGACAGCAAAGAGATCAATGGACGGCGGTCATGGCTGCCCTGCATCCACAAGCGCGGCTGCGCTATTGTGCCGCCTGCCGGTTGATTGTTACTCGTAGCTCCGCGCAAAGCCGTCAGCTGGAGCAGCTTTCCTAAAGATGTTGGAAAAGACGATTTCGGTGACGCGGCAGCCAGCGCCCGATGGCCTGCCCCCGGAGCGCCGGCGCTGGGCCATCCTGGCGATCTTCACCGCGCTTGCCGTAGCCTCGCTCGATACAGCCATCGTCAACATCGCGCTGCCCGCCATCGCAGCCGATCTGCATGTCAGCCCGGCCGACGTCATCTGGGTCGTCAATGTCTCCCAGATCGCGCTGGTAGCAACGCTGCTCCCGCTCGGCGCGCTCGGCGAGATCGTCGGGCACGAGCGTGTCTATCTCGTGGGGCTGACGCTGTTCACGCTGGCATCGCTCGCCAGCGCCTGCGCATGGTCGCTGGAAAGCCTGCTGGTGGCGCGCACGCTACAAGGGCTCGGCGCCAGCGGAATGATGAGCGTCAACGGCGCGCTGGTGGGCTTTGTCTATCCGCGCCACCTGCTCGGCCGCGGCTTCGGGTACACCGCGCTCGTGGTGGCAACCGCGACCACGGCGGGCCCGACCGTGGCCGCCGCCATCCTTGCGCTCGGCCCCTGGCCATGGCTGTTTGCGATCAACGTTCCGATCGGCGTGCTCGCCATCGCCATCGGTCTGAAGACGCTGCCGCGGACGCCGCGGGCAGCCCATCAATTCGACCTGATCGGTGCGGCCCTGGCCAGCGGCGGTCTCGGCTTCTTCGTCATCGGCATCAGCAGCGCAGCGCATCACGCCCCTATCGCCGTCGTCGTCATTCACCTCGCAGCAGCGTTCATCTTCGGCTGGCTTGCGATGCGGCGGCATGCGGACCATCCTGCGCCGATGCTGCCCATCGATCTGTTCCGCCAGCCGCTGTTTGCGCTGTCGGCAGCGACCGCCGTCTGCTCGTTCACCGTGCAGAGCCTCGCTTTCGTTTCGCTGCCGTTCTACTTCCAGACCATCCTGCACCGTTCGCAGGTGGAGACCGGATTGTTCATGACGCCATGGCCGCTGGTGGTCGGCTTCATGGCGCCCATCGCAGGCCGGCTGTCGGATCGTCACGCACCGGGGCTTCTCGGCGGCATCGGGCTTCTGATCCTCGGGATCGGCATGACACTACTGGCCACGCTGCCGGCCGCGCCCGGCGTTGCCGACATCGTGTGGCGGATGCTGGTATGCGGCGCCGGCTTCGGTTTCTTCCAGGCGCCGAACCTGAAGGCGTTGATGTCGAGCGCACCGGCGGCACGCAGCGGCAGCGCCAGCAGCATCATCGCCACAGCCCGCCTCACGGGGCAGACGCTCGGCGCCGCGTTGACGGCGCTGTGCTTCGGGCTTGCCGGAAGGGACGGAGCCGTGGCCGCGCTCGCGCTCGGCGCGGGAGTTGCCGCATTCGGCAGCCTGGTAAGCTTTCTGCGGCTGACGGTTAGCCGCAGCTGATTCAAATATCGCCGCGGGCGAGTTCGAAGGGATCGCCGGCGCGCTTCTTTTTCTTCGAGCGCTGCCAGACCCAGCCGGGAAAGCCCTTCAGCGGCACGAGCGGCACGCCGGTATAGGCCCATTCCTGCAATTCCTCGATGGCATTGTGATAGAGCGGCTCGCGGCCGGTACGGCTCGAGAACAATGCGCGGGGGATGTTGATCATATGCGGCGAGCGGGCGCGCTCGTACATGATGGGCGTGCCGCAGCTTGAACAGAAGCTGCGGGTGCTTTTTGTAGATTGATCCTCGTAACGCGCGAGCGCGCCCTTGCCTTTGGTGATGCGAAAGCGCTTGCGCCAGCTGCCGACATAGGTGGCGTAGGCCGCGCCATGCGCGCGGCGACTGGCAGCGGAATGATCGTGCCAGGCCCAGCGCGCGGGCACATCGATCTCGAAGGCGACCTTGCCGCACAGGCACTTTCCGGCAGCCGGCTTGCCGGGCGAGATGGCCCTGGATTTTTTCTTCGGGAGTTCTTCGTCGTCGAACATGGCGACCTCGAATCTACCAGCCTTCGTTCCGGGATGATCCGAAGGACCAGACCTCAGATGCGCAATCGAGCATCGGGGAACCTCGAGTTCCCTGTTTCGATGCTTCATATCGCCCCGGAATGACGGCTCACCCTACGCCTTCTCCAGTTCGTCATGCTCGGGATAATCCGTGTAGCCCGCCTCCTCGCCGCCGTAGAAGGTCTTGCGGTCGTATGGCGTCAACGGAAAGCCGCGCTGCAGGCGGCGCGGCAGGTCGGGGTTCGAGATGAAGATGCGGCCGAAGGCGACCGCGTCGGCGTGCCCTTGTGCGATCGCATCGTCCGCCGCCTGGCCGGTGAAGCCGCCGGCGGCGATCAGCTTGCCCTTCCAGATCGGGCGGAACAACACCATCGCGGACGGCACGTTCTGCCAGTTGACATCGGCGCGGCCGGCACCGCTCGATCGCGGCTCGATGAAATGCAGATAGGCGAGGCCAAGCGGATTGAGCTGCTCGACGACATGGGTGTAGAGCGGCATCGGCTCCGGCTCGCCGGAATCGTTGGCGATGCCATAGGGCGACAGCCGCACGCCGACGCGATCGGCGCCCCAGACGTCGACCACGGCTTGCGTCACTTCCAGCAACAGCCGCGCGCGGTTCTCGATGGAGCCGCCATATCGGTCGGTGCGCTGGTTGCTGCGCGTCTGCAGGAATTGCTCGAGCAGATAGCCGTTGGCGCCGTGCACCTCGACGCCGTCGAAGCCGGCGGCGAGCGCGTTCTTCGCGGCCTGGCGGAAGGCGTCGATGATGC
This sequence comes from Pseudomonadota bacterium, assembly GCA_023432885.1. GTDB lineage: Bacteria > Pseudomonadota > Alphaproteobacteria > Rhizobiales > Xanthobacteraceae > Bradyrhizobium. The sequence continues at coordinate 8,167 of JAEZEU010000043.1, forward strand.
CCGGTATCTCCGACGTCTCCAGCGCGCGCGGCGTCTCATAGGTGGTGACCTTGCCGTCGGCCGTTGCGGTTTTCAGCTCCTGCGAAATCGCAACTGCCGAGGGCGCGACCGGCAGCGCGCCGCCGGGCTGGAATGACGAATGCGAAACGCGGCCGACATGCCAGAGCTGCAGGAAGATGATGCCGCCCTTGGCATGCACGGCATCGACCACCTTGCGCCAGCCGGAGATCTGATCCTCCGTGTAGATGCCGGGCACGCCGGGGCTGCCGAAGGCGGTGGCCGCGACGGGCGAGGCTTCGGCGATCAGTAGGCCACCCGGTGTCGTGCGCTGCGCATAATATTCGACATTGAGCGGCCGCGGCGCCAGCGACGGCTTGGCGGCGCGCATGCGCGTCAGCGGCGCCAGCACGAGCCGATGCTCGAGCCGGTACGGCCCGATCTGGACTGGTGAGAATAGATGCGGAAAATTCATGCCCTGCCCTTAAGCCTTCTTGATTGCTATCGGGCTATCTAGCCGGATCGCCGCGCCGGTGGCAATGCGACCGCGCAGCCGCGCAAGGCAGGCCTTCCATGCGGTACGCTACAGCGTCTCCTGCTTGTGGCCGCAATTCTTGCAGGCAAACTTGACACGGGTCTGGCCTCGCGCCGCCTGCACGCGGTTGGGGGCGCCGCATTTTCCGCAGACCGCCTCGATCCTCGTACTGCCCTCCTTGACGACGACGGACTTCCTCTCCATCGCCTCGCGGATCATGCGCTCGGCCTCCTCGCGCATCGATTGTTTTGACATGAATCCTTGGCCCGTTGTGAAAATTGCCAGGCAGGCTATAGCACGCCGAGCCGACGTTGTTGAAGCGATGTCAGGCTAGTTCCGGCATGAATGTTAAGGTCGGCGCAGCGGCGCAGCGCGGACCTCTCCCCGACGGGGAGAGGTGTATCGGGTTTGCGGAGCCGTTCAGCGTCAGACCAGAAAGACCGTCGAGCCCGTGGTCTTGCGAGCGGCGAGGTCGGCGTGGGCTTTGGCCGCGTCCTTCAGCGGATAGGTCTGGTTCACCTCGATCTTGACCGCGCCGGACTTGACGACGTCGAACAGCTCGTTGGCCATCGCGACCAGATTCTCGCGCTTGGCGGCGTAGGTGAACAATGTCGGGCGCGTCACGTAGAGCGAACCTTTCGCGGCGAGCAAGCCGAGATTGAACGGCTCGACCGAGCCGGAGGACTGCCCGAACAGCGCTACGACGCCGAGCGGAGCGAGACAATCCAGCGACTTCAGGAAAGTATCCTTGCCGACGGAATCATAGACCACGGGGCACTTCTTGCCGCCGGTGATCTCCTCGACGCGCTTCACGAAGTCTTCCTTGGTGTAGACGATGGTGTGGGCGCAGCCATGGGCTTTCGCGAGCTTTGCCTTCTCGTCGCTGCCGACCGTGCCGATCACGGTCGCCCCGAGATGTTTGGCCCACTGCGACAGGATCAGGCCCACGCCGCCGGCCGCGGCATGCAGCAAAATGGTGTCGCCGGCTTTGACGCGATAGGTCTGGCGGATCAGGTATTGCGCGGTCAGGCCCTTGAGCATCATGGCCGCCGCCGTCTTGTCGTCGATGCCGTCAGGAACTTTCAGCAGCCGGTCCGCCGGGATCAGCCGCGCCTCGGAATAGGCGCCGACCGGCGAATTGCCATAGGCGACGCGGTCGCCGGGCTTGAGGTCCGTGACGCCGGAGCCCACCTCCTCGACCACGCCGGCCCCCTCGCCGCCGAGCCCGCTCGGCAGCTGCACCGGGTAGAGGCCGGAGCGGTTGTAGATGTCGATGAAGTTGAGGCCGACAGCGGTGTGGCGGATGCGCGCCTCGCCCGGACCGGGCTTGCCGACCTGCACCTCCTCCCATTTCAGAACCTCGGGACCACCGGTCTGGTGAAAGCGGATGGCGTGGGTCATGGTGCTCTCCTTCGCAGAATTCGCCAAGAACCTAGCGGCGCTCCACCGAGGCGTAAAGCCGTGCCGTTGGCCACGGCTAACGCACCCCGCAATGGCCGCCATGCGTCGGCAGGATGCCGGTGCGCTCGATATCAACAGTTCCGCAAACGGCGCGAAATTTTCGGCCGCCACCAGGGAGCTGAAGCTGCGCGGCGCGTGACGAATTCCTCCGGGCTTACGTCGCACGGATGCGACTCGAGGCGGCCTATCCGCCCGCACGTCCGCGGGACGCGGCGGCTGGCGGAATCCGTTCGCGAAGTTAAGTCCTGGCCGAGCCGCGCTCCTAGTGAACAGGACTCAATGAGGCGCGCTGGCGGCGAAGCCAGATGACGGCGGCTGCGGCAAACAGCATGAGCAGCACTGAAAGCCAGTTGAGCGGCTGCCAGCCCCATTTGTCCTGCAGGAAGCCGGCCATGAAGCTCGACGTTGCGGTCGTGCTGAACACGAGAAGATCATTGAGCGCCTGCGCCTTGCCGCGCTCGTTCGGCCGGTAGCACGTCGTCACCAGCGCCGTTGCGCCGACGAACAGGAAATTCCAGCCGACACCGTTTACCGTCAGCGCGATGCGGAAATTCCACTCCGCCATACCCGACAGCGCGGCGATGACGCCGAGCAGCATCAGCACAATGCCCAGCGACATCACTGTCGTCGCGCCGAACCTGTTGATCAGATTGCCCGTGAAGAAGGACGGCACGAACATGCCGAGCACATGCATGAAGATGACCCAATGGGCTTCCGCATGCGTAAATCCGCAGCCGACGATCGCCAGCGGCGAGGCGCTCATGATGAACGACATCGTGCCGAACGCCAGCATGCCGGCCACCGCGGAGGCGATGAAACGCGGCTGGCTGGCGATCTCCAGGAGAGGCCGTGGCGGTGGCACCGCCTCGGTATGGCCTGCGACGGAGACGGAAGTGACGACCCCGGGGAACTTGATGAAGGACATGATGGTGAAGACGATGACGTGCAGGCCGAAGATTGCGGCATAGGTCGCAAGATAGAACGGCATCGTAAGATCGTGCGTCACGCGCACCAGGCTGGGGCCGATCACGGCGGCGGCCACGCCGCCGGCCGTCACCCACGAAATCGCCTTGGCGCGGTAATGGAGCGGCACCAGCTCGGCCGCCGCAAAGCGGTACATTTGCAGGCAGGCCACTGCATAGCCGAGGATCAGGCCGCCCGTGCACATCACCGCGAAGTTGGCGGTGTACAATCCGATGCACATCACGGCCGCGCCGGCCATGCCGAAAAGCGAACCGACGCGAAAGCCGACGCTCCGCCCGATCCGCTGCATCAAGAGCGCCGCGGGAAATACCCAGATCATCACGCCAAGGTGCTGCATCGTGACCGGCAGGTTGGCGAGCTCGGGGCGATGATAGAAGGTGATAACGGAAAGGCCCGTGGCTGCGAACATCATGGTGTTGCAGGATTGGCCGACCGCCTGGCAGCAGGCGAGAAGCAGCAGATTGCGATGGGCGCGCCGGTCAAGCCGGGGCGCGCGAGCGGGCTGCGGTTTGAGCCCTGACCGGGGGTCCAGTGCATCCATTATTGGTCTTCTTGCCCAACAGGTCTCGGGAGGCCGCGCATAGCCGGCTGCGTTCGCGAAGCGTCGGGCGTTGATCCAGCAGAATCGGCCTCCACTCAAGGCCTGGATAGAAGATTCTTGCTGGTATCGCCCGCATGGCAGCCATTTGGTCTCCGCGACGTTGCCGGCCCGACCAAATTGCGTAAGCTTGCATCGACGCTCGGGCCGACGCGCCGGCCTGAAGTCGTGCGCAACTGGATGCTGCCGGGGCAACAATGTCCGATGATATGAATTTCACGGTGCAGCGCCCGCCAGCATGGGGCGAAGTGACGGATGTCTTGCCGGGACTGTTCTGGGTGCGGCTTCCGATGCCCAACGCCCCTAATCACGTCAATTGCTGGCTGCTCGACAACGGGGCGGGTTGGACGCTGATCGACTGCGGCTTGAACACCGACGACACATTCGAAATTTGGGAGACGCTGTGGCGGGGGCTGCTGCGCGCCCGTCCCCTGCAGAACCTCGCCTTCACCCATGCGCATGCCGATCATTTCGGCCTCGCCGGATACTTCGTGAAGGAAATGAAATGCAGCGTTCGCATGCCGCTCGCCGAATGGCTCAGCGGTTGGAAGATGTGGCACGAGCGCGAGGAGGGGCCCGGCGAGCACTTCGCCTCCTTCCTTAAGCGGAACGGTGCGTCGGACGATGAAGCCAGCGCAATCGCTGAATCCCAGCGCCGGCCGAAATTTCTCGGCGGACGGCCGCCGCGCGAATTCATTCGCATCCGGGACGGCGACCTCATCGCCATGGGGCGGCGTGAATGGCGGATCATCACGGCGGGCGGGCATTCGGTCGAGCACGCGTTGTTCTTCTGCGAGAGCGACCGGATCCTGATCGCAGGCGACCAGATCCTGTCGCACATGATGCCCTCGGTGATCGCGCCCCAGGCGCAGCCGGAGTCCAACCCGATGCAGGAATATCTGGATTCGCTGAAGCGGCTCGAGGCACTGCCGCCGGACACGCTGGTTCTGCCCTCGCACGGCCTGCCGTTCCGCGGGCTGCATGCGCGGCTCGCCCAGCTGCGCGAGCATCATCAGGCCCGCCTCGAAGACGTCGCGTCGGCCGTCAACGGCAAGACGAATGCGTTTCTTGTCGCGCAGGAAGCATTCCCGCGCGTGCTCTACACCAATCCGCGCCAGGCATTCGGCGAAGCGCTCGCCCATTTGAACATGCTTGCCTCGACCGGGCGGCTGACGCGCGACATCGACGGCGATGGCGCGATTACGTTCGCGCCGGTGTGACCCGCGGCTTGCACGTGCCCTCGAACAAACGCCAATCCTCCGATGCACCGGCCTGTCTGCTCCACGCTAGACCGTGGCAGGTCGCCATGATCGGGCTCGGCACATCTGCGACGCAGCTCGACACGTCCGTGAATATCGCCTTCCCGGCCATCACAAGCGCGTTCGGCCTGTCGATCGGCGAAATCCAGTGGGTCGTGATCTCCTACGTGCTGACCTACGCCAGCCTGCTGCTGGCGCTCGGGCGCATCGGCGACACCATCGGCCACGCCCTGGTTTTCCGCATCGGCCTGATCTGCAGCGCGGTAGCGTTGCTCCTCGTCGGCTGGTCCCCGAGCTACGGCGCGATGCTGGTCTTTCGCTGCCTGCAGGGCATTGGCGCGGCGCTGGTGCTGAGTTGTGGCGTGGCGCTGGTGACGAGCGTCTATGGCGAGGGCCAGCGCAGCCGGGCGCTTGGCATCTATACCATGATGCTGTCCCTCGGCCTGATGCTTGGTCCCCTGCTTGGCGGCGCCCTGACGGCGATCTGGGATTGGCCGGCGGTTTTCTGGTTTCGAGTTCCCGTCGCAATTGCGGCCCTGCTGCTGCTGCGCGGCATGCCGGCACCGCCGCCGCGCCGGCCAAGCGAGCGCTTCGATCTGCCGGGAGCGATCGCGCTGGTGCTCGGGCTCGTCACGATGCTGATGGCGATCAACCGCCTTCGCGAAGTCTCCGCCGTCTGGTTCGCGCTGGCCTCGGCCGTGGCATTTGCCGCCTTCATGTTCCGCGAATCGCGCGCGGCGCGTCCGATCATCGCGGTCGGCCTGCTCAGGCAGCCGGCCTTTGCGCTGCTCAACCTTGTCAGCGTGCTGGCCAATCTCGCCGCGTTTTCGGTCTGGCTGCTGGTGCCCTACTCCCTGGGCCGCGTCGGCGGCTACTCGCTATTGGAGGCCGGCGCCATCCTGGCGACGGCCGCAGCAGGAGCCGTGCTGGCGTCTCCGATCGGCGGACGCCTCGTCGGGCGCACCATTTCCGCCAGATGGCTGATGACGGCCGGCGCAGCCGCGATCGGCGCCGGCCTGCTCTGGATCGGCACGTGGACGGAGCAAACCCCGACCGTCCTGCGGGTCGCAGGACTGGTCCTGCAAGGCATCGGCCTTGGGCTGTTCCAGCTTGCCTATTCGGACGTCGTGACGGCAGCGCTTCCGCCAAGTGATCGCGGCGTTGCCGGCAGCCTGGTTCTGCTGACGCGGACACTCGGCACCGTGACCGCCGCGTCGATCGTCCTGATGGTGTTCGAAATCCTGAACACCGATCACGACTTCCTGGAGGCCTTCCGGCAAACCTTTCAGCTTGCGGCAATGCTGGCATTTGCCGCCGCGGCCCTGCTCACGGCTTCAC
>JAEZEU010000005.1 GCA_023432885.1 Pseudomonadota bacterium
GCAAACCAGTCGCCCGCGCCGGGATTGGATGCCGCGGCGTCCTCGGTGAGCGGCTTCGACAACGCCGGATCGCTCTCGATCAGGTGGGTGGAGATGACGCCGTCGAGGTCGGCGGGATCGAGCGGGGCGTGAAGTGCGGTGCGCAGCTTGTCGTCGCCGCCGGACGGACGCAGGCGGACGATGCCGAGCGCGGCCCCGCGGCCGACGCCGCGGCTGAAGGTGATGCGCGCCACCGCGCGGATCATGTTTTTGAAACGAGCGATGTTGGCCTTCGACCAGGCGGTCTGGTTCGCCAGCGCCGTCCGATAGGCGGGACTGTCGAGCGCCTCGAAGGTAGCAGTGGAATAAAGGCTGAGATATTTCGGCTTGCCGTCATGGGCGACATAACGGCGGGCTTCGAGGAAGCCGTCGATGGCGACGCGCTCTTCGAGATGCTCGCGGTCGTACCAGCGGTTGAATTCGGCTTCATGCGCGGCATCGACATCCATCGACGTCAGCAGCATGCCCTTCCCGGCGATCGGCATTCGGTGTTGTCCCTATTGTTGAATTATGGAGGCCACATCGGCGATCGCCCGCATCACGGCGTTGCGAACGCCGGGATCGTAGAGCGAATGGCCTGCGCCTTCGACGATGCGGATTTCGGCCTCGCGCCACACCTTGGCAAGTGCGTGCGAAATTTTTGGCGGGCACAACAGATCGTAGCGGCCCTGCACGATGATGCCGGGGATACCCGCCAGTTTCGTGGCCTGCGCCATCAACTGGTCCGGCCCCATGAAGGAGTTGTTGGAGAAGTAATGCGCCTCCATGAACGGCGTCGCCGGCGGCGCGCGCGATGCTTTCAGTGCTTCGAGATCGAGCCCGGTGCGGCTTGGGGTGAGCTCGGAAAGGATGCGCTCGGTTTCTCCCCAGGCGCGCGCGGCGGGAGCGTGAATCGCGGGGTCGGGATCGAGGATGCGGCGGAAATAGGATCGTATCGGCTGCGTGCGCTCTTCCGGCGTGAGCAGGCCGAGGAAGTCCTCCGAGAGGCCAGGATAGAGGCGAGGGAGCGAGTTCAGGAATCCGTCCTCGATTTCTCCGATCGTGCCGAGAAACGTCGCGCGCAGCACGATGCCGCGGACGCGATGCGGATGGGCCTGCGCATAGGCGAGCGCCAGCGTCGCGCCCCAGGAGCCGCCGACCACCATCCAGCGCTGAAACCCGAATTTTTCGCGGATGGCTTCCATATCGGCGATCAGATGCGCCAGCGTGTTGTGCTCGCGCCCGCCCTTGGGGCGGCTGCGTCCGGCGCCGCGCTGGTCGAACAGGACGGCATGAAAGCGCTCGGGATCGAACAGGCGGCGATGATCGGGCTGGCAGCCGCTGCCGGGGCCGCCGTGCAGATAGACCGCGGGAATGCCGCCGGGGCGGCCGACGCTCTCGACATAGACCTCGTGCCCGTCGCCGACGGCAAGGTGTTCCGAGGTCAGCGGTGCAAAGGGATCGGCGCGCGATCGTCCCGCGTCAACGTCAGGTGCCATGACCCCCTTGACCCCCTTGGCCCCCCTCTGTCTCCGGCGTACCGCCCGCGAAATTGCGATAGAGGAACAGGTGCTGGCCTGACGCTGCGTCCTGCTCGGCCTGATGGAAGATTTTCTCATGCAGCGGCGAGAAGGAGCAGGCCGGATCGGTATTGCCGGCATTACCCGTCAGCGCAAAGGCCTGGCAGCGGCAGCCGCCGAAATCGACTTCGCGGAATTCGCAGCTCTTGCACGGCTCCGGCATCCAGCCGGTGCCGCGGTAGCGGTTGAAGGCTTCGGAGTTCTGCCAGATCCAGGCGATCGAATGATTGGAGCGCACCGATTCGAAGTCGAGACCGGTGATGCTCTCCGCCGCAGGGCAAGGCAGAACCTTCCCGGCCGGCGAGAGGTTGAAGAACTGCCGGCCCCAGCCGCCCATGCACTTCTTCGGCCGCAGCGCATAATAGTCGGGCACGACATAGTCGATCGTCAGCACGCCTTTGAGCCGAACTTGTGCTTCCTCGACGATGCGGCTGGTCTGCTCGATCTGCTCCAGGGTCGGCATCAGCGCCGCGCGGTTCTTCAGCGCCCAGCCGTAATACTGGACGTTGGCGACTTCCAGCCGGTCGGCATCGAGATCGACTGCCATCCGGATGATGTCGGCGAGCTGGTGCAGGTTCTGCCGGTGCATGACGGCATTCACCGTCAGCGGCAGATCGAGCTCGCGCGTCCATTTCGCGGCCGCGATCTTCCTCTCGTGCGAGTTCTTCAGTCCGGCGACGCGGTCGGCGATGACCGGCTCGTTGCCTTGGAAGCTGATCTGCACGTGACAGAGTCCGGCGCTGGCCAGTGCCGCGAGTTTTTCTTTGGTAAGCAACACCGCCGAGGTGATCAGGTTGGTGTAAAGCCCGGCGTCGGTGGCATGCTGCACCAGCTCCACCAGGTCCTTGCGCGCGGTCGGCTCGCCGCCGGAGAAATGGATTTGCAGCACGCCGATCTCGGCAAGCTCGGTGAGCACCTTCTTCCATTCCTCGGTCGAAAGCTCGCTCCCGGCGCGGTCGAGCTCCACCGGATTGGAGCAATAGGGGCATTGCAGCGGGCAGCGGTGGGTGAGTTCGGCAAGCACGGCGAGCGGAATGCCGAACGTCTCGGCGGTCGAGCGCGCTTCCAGCGCCGCCAGCCCGTCGGCGCCCGTCTCCTTGATATCGGTGGTCGGTGCGGTCATGGCGTCTTCTCGCGGGCTTCGGTCAAAAAGCCCTTGTCGGCCAGGTCCTGCAGCATGGCGATGACGTCGGCCGCGATCGCCTCGCGCGGCGCGGTATAATTGAGGACGAGCGCATCGATCACATCGGCAACACTGCGCGCGCCGTCGCAGAGCTGCAGCACTTCCACGGCGATCTCGTCCGGCGCCAGTACGCGCTCCGGCGCGAGGATCACCCAGACCTTTCGCGTCTCGTCGAACCTCAGCTTGGCGTGCCGCGGCAGCACCGGGCGGCTCGCTTCACTGACGCTGATGTTGCGGCTCGGCATCGCTTCTCAACCCTTCGGAACGAATGCGCCCGGCGGAATATGGCCCTCGACATAGGCGTGATAGAGCGCGTCGAGCTGCACCCACAGCACGTTTGTCTTGAAGATCAGCGCGTTGCAGACGGCTTCGCGCTCGGCCTGTGTCTTTGCGTTCTTTTTGACGAACTCCAGCGCAAAGCCTGCATCGCGCGGCGCCTGCGCGAGGCGGCGGCTGAAGTAGCTCATGATGTCGGGATTCACGAAATCATAGTGCTTGAGCATGCCCGAGATGCGCTCTTCGTGCAGGTTCGGCGCGAACAACTCGGTGAGCGAGGAGGCGATCGCCTCCAGCGGCGTGCGGTCGCGGCAGAAATGCACATAGGCTTCCACGGCAAAGCGCGTCGCCGGCAAAATGCCCTCGGTCGATTCCACATAGGCCGTATCGAGGCCGAGGCCTTCGGTGAGCTTGAGCCAGCGCTCGATGCCGCCTTCGCTGTCGGGATCGCCGTCATGGTCCTCGATGCGATGGCGCCATTCCATGCGGATCGCGCGGTCGCGGAAACGCGAGATCACGACCGCATCCTTCAGCGGTATCGTGCTCTGATAGTAGTAGCGGTTCAGCGCCCAGGCCTGCACCTGGCCCTTGTTGAGCTTGCCGCCGTGCAACAGCCGGTGGAACGGATGCAGGCTGTGATAGCGGCTCGCGCCGATCTGGCGCAGCGTCGCTTCCAGATCCTCGGGCGTATCGAGCTGAATGCCCTTGCCGATGGAGAGGGCAGTCATTCCACTTGTGGGTACCACGTTCACAGCGTGATCTCCGTTCCGTCGGCGGGAATCTCCCAGCCGGCGCGCTCGAGGGTTTTGCGCTCATCGGAACCCCTCAGCCAGGCCGGGTTGGAGTTGTTGATATGCAAGAACACCTTCCGCGCAATGTCCAGTCCGGCAATGCTCTCGATTGCGCCGTGACCGCCCGACATCGATAGGTGTCCCATCGATTGTCCGGTCTTCTGGCCGAGCCCGGCCGCAATCAGTTCGTCGTCGCGCCACACGGTGCCGTCGAAGAAGACCAGAGGCGCGCCCCTGATGCGCGTTTTCAACTCGTCGGTGACGCGGGCGCACGCCGCGATGAAGTAGAAATATTGTCCGCTCGCCTTGTCTGCAATGCGAAGGCCGAGGGTGTCGCCCACGCCGTTGCTGCCAGCCGGATGCGCCTGGCCTTCGAGATACCAGGCGCCCTTGCCGGGAACCTCAAACGGGAGGACCTCGATGCCCGAGGCCAAGCCGTCGGGCAGGGCTGGCTCGAACGGTCTTTCCACCTCGATCGGCCGGCGTGCCACGTTCTTCTCGGCCAGCACGTTGAAGATGCTGTTGGAATTGAGGATCGCCAGCACCCGCGGATGGGCGTAGATCGAAAACGGCGAGCCTTCGCGCATCGACAAGAGGCCGGCCACGGCGTCGATCTCGCCATTGGTCAGGATCACTCCCGCAATAGGGCTATGACGCTGCTTTCCCTGGGCCGGGTGCAGTTGCGGCGTCGCGATCAACTGCTGGCGCAAATCAGGCGAGGCATTGACGATGAACCAATGCGCACCGTCGCGGCTGAACGCGATCGAGGCTTGCGTGCTGACCAGATCAGGACACTCGCCGCGCGCCTTGCGACATACCTCGCATCCGCAATTCCATTGCGGAACACCGCCGCCCGCGGCCGCACCCAGGACGACGATGCGAAGCATGATCCGTCTCCTGGTCGTGAGAATGTTGGCTCTAGAAACGTTTCGAGGTGGACTCCCGGTTTTGGCCACGCCCCAACCTTCGGGAACGTGTCACGCCCGGGGATCCACCTGCGTCAAAACGTCAAAAGTACCGGCTCCGCTTACTTGCGGGCGGCGCACGCATACATGTTGATTTCCATTCCGACCGGCACTTCCACGATCTTGGGTGCTTTCCAGGCCATTTGGGCTCTCCTTGTTCGAACCGGACGACTTCCGCCCTATGCATAAGGTATCGCGGAAACCAAACTTCGCCAGTGGAATCTTTGTGGCACAACCATCCCGCGTGTTCATGTTGCGGCGCGAAAGAAATTGGTTGGCAATCGAGGGCGGCCGGGCTCAAAATGGCGTGAGATCAAGCCCTTCACTGTTGCCTGGACTTGAAAGAATGGCGATCTCAAATTGCTAGGGGACGTGGGTGTGGTGGCATGAGGTCCGCCATAATTGACGACCCCTCAACTTTGCGCGCTTCAGTATGTGCTCCAGTCGAAGGTCTGCTTCCGTTCATGCCCAGATATTACTTCCATACGCGGATCGGCGATGAGCTGATTGCTGACCCCGAAGGCGAAGAGTTGCGGAATGCCGATCGCGCGTGGGAGATGGCGCGCGCCATGATCCTGGAACTGTTGCGCAGCGAGGGCGCCGACGAACGGCTGCTCAACGCTACCGTCGAGGTGACCGACGACGACGGCGAGATCGTGCTGGAGTTTCCCTTCGCGGAAGCGCTGCTCGACGGCAGAGATATGGTGACGAAGCACTGACCGGTCGCGCTGCCTGGTTCGGCATAGTTGCGTCGTGCGGTCCGAAATGATCGCATCATTCGGGACGGCTGCAATACACCGCCAGATTGAATGTATTCCGTGACGCTCCACAGCGATCGCGTTGGTTTCCGATTGCCATCAGCGGAAAAATTCCTGTCCAGGAAGCCGGACGCTGCCACGGCGACCAGGGACTGTCCGAGAACGAGAACGCGCCTTCGCTCGGCGGCCAGCAGGCCCGTACGCGCTGATCCAGCTCTACATGTTCCGCGAGAAGCTGCGCAGCAACGAGATCATGAAGGAGATGGCGAAGCCGCTCAGCGATGATGATCTGCGCACCTTCTCCGATTTCATCGCCAAGCTGCCCAAGCCTGCGCCGCCCGCGGAGGCCGGCGATCCCGCGCGGATGCAGCGCGGGCAGGCAGCCCAGCATCGCTGCAACGCCTGTCACAACCCGGATTATTCCGGCAAGGAGAACGTGCCGCGCATCGCCAACCAGCGTGAGGATTACTTCGCCAAGATGCTGGCTGAATACAAGAGCAACATTCGCCCGCGCTACGACGCCTCGATGGCGGACGTCATGGCGCCGGTGACGCCGGAGCAGATCGCCGATCTAGCCTATTATATCGCCCGCGTGCGCTGACAGGCTTGCCGTCGCGTTTTCGAGCGAAAGCCTGCCCCGCATTGATGCGGGGTGTGAATGCGGTTCGCGTGAAGAAAACGCGTCAAACAATATGGCCTTGCCATCGGTCCGGCGCTACAAGACGAGAAAGAAATGGAGCAGGCAATGCAGGACCTCTGGCGTCTGTCGGCCACGGACTTGGCGGCCCTGATCAGGTCGAAAAAGGTGTCGGCCGGGGAAGCAGCAAAAGCGGCGCTGGCGCGGCTCGATGCAGTGAACCCCAAGCTCAATGCAGTGGTCGATCACAGGCCGGCGGAAGTGCTTGAGCAGGCCGCGAGCGTCGACGCCAGGATCGCGCGCGGCGAGGATCCGGGCGTGCTCGCAGGCGTGCCGGTGACGGTTAAGGTCAATATCGACCAGGCGGGATTTGCCACCACCAACGGACTGAAGATCCAGAAGGATGCGATCGCCAAGGACAACAGTCCCGTCGTCGACAACCTTCGCAAGGCCGGCGCCGTGATTCTCGGCCGCACCAATTGCCCGGCCTTCTCCTACCGCTGGTTCACCACCAATCTCGTGCATGGCGACACCAAGAACCCGCGCGATCCCGGTATCACGCCGGGCGGCTCGTCCGGTGGCGCCGGATCGGCGGTTGCTGCCGGGATCGGGCACATCGCGCACGGCACCGATATCGCCGGCTCGATCCGCTATCCTGCCTATGCCAATGGTGTGCACGGCTTGCGGCCGACGGTCGGCCGCATCGCGGCGTTCAACGCGGCGCTGCCGGAGCGCACGATCGGGGCGCAGATCAGCGCGGTCTCCGGACCGCTGGCGCGCACCATCGCCGATCTTCGCATTGCACTATCGGCGATGTCTGGCTTCGACCCTCGCGATCCCTGGTGGGTACCGGCACCGCTGGACGGCGTGAAGCGCGAAAAGCGCGCTGCGCTCTGCCTTGATCCCGACGGGCTCGATGCGGTGCCGGAAGTGAAGGCTGCGGTGCGCGATGCCGGCAAGCGGCTCGAGCGTGCGGGCTGGGTGGTCGAGGAGGTGACGGTCATACCGCCGCTGCGCGAGGCCGCCGAGTGGCAAACAAAGCTCTGGCTCGGCGACGGCTATGAGGCGCAATTGGCCGCCGCCGAGCGCGAGGGCGACCCCGGCGCGCTCGCTTGCCTTCGCGGCAACAAGTCAAAGGTGTTTCCGTTCGACGGAGCTGCCTTCTCGAAGGCGCTGGTCCGGCGCGCCACGCTGGCGCGCGAATGGCTGCTGTTCCTGGAAAAATACGCGGTGCTTGTCATGCCGGTGTCGGGCGAGTTGCCGTTCCCCGACCATCTCGACCGCAAGGACGAAGCGTCCTTTGCGCGGGTGTGGAAGGCGCAGTTGCCGCAGATCGCAATTCCCTTCGTCGGGTTGCCGGGACTGGCGGTCACGACAGGTCTGGCCGGCCGCGTGCCGGTCGGCGTGCAGGTGGTGTCCGGCCGCTACCGCGAGGATCTTTGCCTCGCGGCCGGCGAGGCGATCGAGGCCGGCGGCGTGCCGGCCTCGCCGGTCGATCCCGCGATCTGACCATGTCTGTGATCTACGATTTCACCGCCAACTCGCTAGCGGGCGAGCCTGTGCCGTTGACGCGGTTCGAGGGGAAAGTGCTGCTGATCGTCAACACAGCCAGCGCCTGCGGGTTCACGCCGCAATATCGGGGCCTGCAGGAGCTGCACCAAAAGCTCTCGTCGCGGGGCCTTGCCGTGCTGGGCTTTCCCTGCAATCAGTTCGGCGGCCAGGAACCGGGCGATGCCCGACAGATTGAGCAATTCTGCGAAAGCAATTATGCCGTCACCTTTCCGATGTTCGCCAAGATCGACGTCAACGGCAGCCATGCGCACCCCTTGTTCGATTATCTGAAGCGGGAGAAATCGGGCCTGCTCGGTTCCTCGATCAAATGGAATTTCACCAAATTCCTGGTGGATCGCACGGGCAAGGTGGTGGGCCGGTACGCGCCGACGGTGCGGCCGGAAAACCTGACGAAAGAGATAGAGGCACTATTGTGAGCGATACCGACAAGCCAGGAACTGACCAGTTGCCCGACCGCCTCTCGGTCGATCCGCGCAGTCCCTACTACAATGCGGAAGTGCTGGCGCGTGACGTCGGCATCCGCTTCAAGGGCGTCGACAAGACCAATGTCGAGGAATATTGCGTCAGCGAGGGCTGGGTGCGAGTGAGCGCAGGGTCCGCCAAGGACCGCCACGGCAATCCGCTGACCATCAAGATCCACGGGCCGGTTGAGCCGTACTTCCGCGACAAGGCGTGAGCCGAACTCTGTGTCATGCCGGGACTCGTCCCGGGCATGCACGTCTTTCTTGCCTGAGAGACAAAGACGTGGATGGCCGGGGACGGGCCCCGGCCATGACGCGTGGATGAACCTCTTTCTAGGACTCTCCCATGTCCGTCCGCATCACCGACGTCCGCGAGATCACCAGGCCGATCTCTTCGCCGATCCGCAACGCCTATATCGACTTCACGAAAATGACGACCAGCCTTGTCGCCGTCGTCACCGATGTGGTGCGCGAGGGCAGGCGCGTGGTCGGCTATGGCTTCAATTCGAACGGACGCTACGGGCAGGGCGGCCTGATCCGCGAGCGCTTTGCGCCGCGATTGCTGGAGGCCGAGCCGAAATCATTGCTGGACACCTCCGGCGACAATCTCGACCCCGACAAGGTCTGGGCCGCGATGATGGCGAACGAAAAGCCGGGCGGCCATGGCGAGCGCTCCGTCGCGGTCGGCACCATCGATATGGCGGTGTGGGATGCGGTGGCCAAGATCGCCGGCCAGCCGCTGTTTCGGCTGCTCGCCGAACGGCACAAACGCGAGTCTAACCCGCGCGTGTTCGTCTATGCGGCCGGCGGCTATTACTATCCCGGCAAGGACTTGTCGGCTCTGCGCAGCGAGATGCGCGGCTATCTCGACCGCGGCTACAATGTAGTGAAGATGAAGATCGGCGGCGCGCCGATTGCCGAGGATCGCGAGCGCATCGAGGCGGTGCTGAAGGAGATCGGCAAGGATGCGCAGCTCGCGGTCGATGCCAACGGCCGCTTCGATCTGGAGACCGCGATCGCCTACGCCAGGATGCTGCGGGACTACCCGCTGTTCTGGTACGAGGAGGCGGGCGATCCGCTCGACTATGCGCTGCAGGCGGCGCTCGCCGAATTCTATCCGGCGCCGATGGCGACGGGCGAGAACCTGTTCAGCCACCAGGACGCGCGGAACCTGATCCGCTATGGCGGCATGCGGCCGGACCGCGACTGGCTGCAATTCGACTGCGCGCTGTCCTATGGCCTCTGCGAATATCAGCGCACGCTCGAGGTGCTGCACACCTATGGCTGGTCGGCCAGCCGCTGCATCCCGCATGGCGGCCACCAGATGTCGCTGAATATCGCGGCAGGGCTCGGGCTGGGCGGCAACGAGAGCTATCCGGACCTGTTCCAGCCCTATGGCGGCTTCCCCGACGGCGTGCGCGTCGAGAACGGCCACATCACCATGCCCGACTTGCCGGGCATCGGCTTTGAGGGGAAGAGCGATCTCTACAAGGAGATGAAGGCGCTGGCCTCCTAGCTCGTCGTTCCGGTGCATGCGGAGCATGTGCCCCGAACCTCGAGATTCTCAGCAGCGCAAGTGCGCTCCGTAGCTCGATGCTTTGCATCGTCCCGGAACGGCAGCGCTTACGACAACTTCATGTCTAACAGCCGCCGCTCGCCCTTCAAGAGCTTCTTCACCGCGCTGGAGGCGACGACCTCGCCATCATTGGCGTAGGCCTCGTGGTTCTTCTCGATATCCTCGAGGCGGTAGAGATAGTTGACCATGATGCCCGCGGATTCGCGCAGGCCCTTTGGCGAGAGATCGCCGAGCCAGTTGATGCGCTCCAGCCGCGCGCCATTGCCGAGATGGAAGCGGGCGACGGAATCGATCAGCCGTCCCTTCGGTGTGCGTGCCTTCAGGAAATAATACGCCGCGAGCGGCTCGAGCAGGGCGCGGAGCTGCGCGGTGAGCTGTGCATCCTCGAACCAGCGGGGCCTGTCGAGATTTTCCAGGAGCTTCCGCTCGTCGTCGGAGAGGGGGATCTCCTTGTTCACCCAACTCATGAATCCGGGGACCGGTGACAGCGTGACGAAGGAGTCGAGCTTGGGTAATTCCCGGCGCAGCTCCTCGACCACCTGCTTGATCAGGAAGCTGCCGAAGGAAATGCCGCCGAGCCCGCGCTGGGTATTGGAGATCGAGTAGAACACGGCGGTGCGCGCGCGTTCGATCGCCACCGGCTGGCGCTGTTCGGCGAGCAGGGGCGCGATCGCGCCGGGAATGGTTTCGGTCAGCGCCACCTCGACGAAGATCAGCGGCGCGTCGGGCATGGCCGGATGGAAGAAGGCGTAGCAGCGGCGGTCGACGGGGTCGATGCGGCGGCGCAGGTCGTTCCAGTCGCGGATCTCGTGCACCGCTTCATACCGGATGATCTGTTCCAGAATGTTTGCCGGCGTTCCCCAGTCGATCCTGCGCAGCACGAGAAAGCCCCTGTTGAACCAGGAAGAGAGCAAATGCGCAATGTCGCGGTCGAGCGCGGCGAGTTCTCCGCGGCCTTTCAACAGACCAAGCAGGTCGGCGCGCATCTGCACCAGCTCGCCCGTGCCGCCCGGCGTACGGTTAAGCCGCCGAAACAACTCTTGCCGTCGCGGTTCCGACGCAAAATGCAAATCGCTGGCGTCCGCATCCGAAGGCTCATCGCGCCAGGATTCGACGGCCCGTTTCAGCCGTTCATGGTCCGGGCCAAAATGGCGCGCCAGCTCCTGGAAGAAGGCGACCCGGCCGTTGGCGTCGAGGTCGTGATAGCCGTTGAGCACCTCGCGGGCCATCGCCGTGCCGGAAGCTTCGCCCCGGCCCGACAGCAATGCTTCGCAGAGTTCGAGCAGTTCGGTGGCGTCGTCCTTGCCGTCGGCAGCTTCACGCCGCCGCAGCAGCGTGCGGCTACGTTCGGAAATCGTCGAGAGCAGATCGGAGAAGAAGGCGTTAGCCATGGGAATCCAGCGAAATCCGAATCGTAGAAATGATTTAAGAGACTGCGGATTGGAATCAAGCGCATTTCGGGTACGGAAATATGTCATACGAAGGTATTGGCTTGACGCCGCGCTACTCCTTTCCCGCAAATTCCGTCGGCGTCTTCCCCGTGACCTGCCGGAAGGCATGGGAAAATGCCGGCACGCTGGCATAGCCGAGATCGGAGGCAAGCTGCTTCACCGAGAGGCTGGCATCGACCGACAGCCGCTGCATTGCAGCCGCGATGCGGGCGCGCTGACACCAGCTCTTGAACGAAAGTTGCGTCTCCGCGGCGAACAGCCGCGACAAGGTCCGTGCCGAGGTGCCGACCGCGCGCGCCAGCGTCTCGATCTCGTGGTCGGCGGTGGGATCGCCCAGCACGACATCGGCGGCGCGGCGGCAGCGCGGCTCCTGCGGCAACGGGATGAAGGTCGCGGAGTCCTCGGCGCGCTCCAGCTCCAGCATTGCAAGCCGGACCAGCAGGCCGGTACGCCCGGGATCATTGCGGTCGTCGAACAGCGCAAGGATGCTCTGGTGCAAAAGCGGCGACACCCGCACCACGAATTCCTTGGCGAGCTTTTTGCCGTGACCCTCGCGCTTGAGCCAGGCGAGATCGAAATAAAGCATGCGCATCTCGATATCGGCGAGCACGTCGATGGCATGAACCAGCCGGGCCGGCACCCACACTGCCCGGTCCGGCGGCACCAGCCAGCGGCCCTTGGGGGTCGTCACCTGCATGGTGCCGGCCGCGGCATAGACCAGCTGCGACTCGCGGTGCATATGCGCATCGAGCCTTGTGCCCTTGCTTTCACGGCGCGCCACCATGTGGACGCCGTCGCCGGTCGAGCGATGGCTTCCCTCGATGGCCGCGATTGGCTTTTCTACGACATTCATTGGCTGCATCCCGTCAGCGCAAGAACATATAACCTATTTCGGGAAATGCAGGAATCGTCCAGGACCGCCCATGAACAACCCCAGCCGGGTCATCACTTTCGTCAACGCCGCCCATTTCATCGACCATTACGCGATGCTGATCTTCGCCGCCGCCGTGATCATCATGGGTCCGGCGCTCGGCATGGCCTATTCGGAGCTCTTGCCCTATGCGACTCCCGGATTCGTGGCATTCGGCGCCGGTTCGCTGATCACGGGCTGGCTTGGCGACCGCTGGAGCCGGCGGCACATGATGGTGATCTTCTTCGTCGGCATCGGGCTGGCGATGATCTCGGTGGGTCTCGTGCATACGCCTCTGCAGCTCGGCGCCGCGCTGCTCGCAATCGGCATCTTCGCCTCGATCTATCATCCCGTCGGCACCGCGATGATCGTCTCCTATGCCGACCGGCTCGGCCGCGAGATGGGGATCAACGGCGTGTGGGGCAATCTGGGTGTGGCTTCCTCTGCGCTGGTCACCGGCGTGATCGGGCAATATCTCGGCTGGCGCTATGCCTTCTTCATCCCGGGCGCGGTCACTGTGCTGATCGGCGTCGCTTTCGCGATGATGGTGGTGCACGAGGACCGCAAGGGCACCAAACAGGCGGCCGCGCAGGCGCGCATCGCCAGGGAAGACGCGTGGCGATTGATCCTGGCGCTGCTGATCGTGGTAGTCGCGATCTCCACGACGTTCAACGCCGTGACGGTCGCGCTGCCGAAGCTGTTCGCCGAAAGGCTCGCCGATCTCACCAAAAGTCCGGCGCTGCTCGGTGTGATCGCGGCCGGCGTCTATGTGTTCGGCGCGATGACGCAATACACCATCGGCAAGCTTCTCGACCGCCATTCGCTGAAGACAGTGATGCTGCCGCTGTCCTTCCTGCTGGCGCCGTTGCTTTATCTTGCCGCGACGCTCGCGAACCTGCCGCTGATCGTTGTTTCGATCGGCATCATCATGGGCGCGTTCGGCCAGGTTACGGTGAACGACGCTCTCGTCGGCAAATACACGCCGGAGGAATGGCGATCGCGCGCCTATGCCGTGCGCTATTTCGTCGGCTTCACCGCGGCGGGCGCCTCCGTCGGCCTCGTAGCATGGCTCTATGAACGCGGCGGCTTCGTCACGATGCTGCAGGCCTTTGCCGGGCTGTGCCTGTTCGTGATCGCCGCCGCCATCATCCTGCCGCGGGAGCGCGCGCCAAAGCCGGCCGGCTGAGCAGGCGAGGGCCTGACATGAAGAAGCGGGCGTGGCTGTTGGCGTCGATCTCGCTCGCGTGCGGACAAGCCGCGCTCGCCATGCGTTGTCCGCGAGACGGCGTTACATGGTTGAGGCGGTCAGTGAGCGGCCGGAGCGCGGTGGCGATTGACGCGCGGCGGTGCCGGGCGGGGTTCCACACGCCTGTGTGACCTCAGTCAACTTGTTCCGCCATGGAAGTGTGGTACTTTGATTGAGCTGGTTTCGGGGGCTGAGGCGCCGATTGCGCCTTGAGATTGCTTTGTTGCGATTTGGAGCCCACCCCGACCATGGGCGAAATACGCGATTTCAGATTCGGCAGGCCGGGCAGGCCGCCTGGTGACGGGACGCCGCGGCGCCTTGCCGCCATCGTTGCGGGCGACATCGCCGGCTACAGCCGGCTCATGCAGCTTGACGAAGAGGGTACACATCTCCGCGTCAAACGGATCGAGCGCGAACTGATCGAGCCGACCATCGCCGAGCACAACGGCAAGCTGGTCAAGACCACCGGCGACGGCTTCATCGCGATGTTCGACAGTCCCGTCGAAGCCGTGCGCAGCAGCATCGTGATCCAGCAGAACCTGGTCGGCCGCAACGCCGCGGTCCCGCAGCACTACTGGATCGAGTACCGGATCGGCGTCAATCTCGGTGACGTCATCATCGAGACGGACGACATCTATGGCGACGGCGTCAACGTTGCCTCACGCCTTGAAGGCATCGCTGAGCCCGGCCAGGTTTTCATTTCCGGCGGCATCTATGAGCAGATCAAGAACAAGCTCGTCTGCGGATATGAGTCGCTCGGCGACCGCAAGGTCAAGAATATTACCGACCCGGTGCGGGTCTATCGCGTGCTGCCGGATGCGGCGGCGTTCAACCGGGTGCGCCGGCGGCGCGAGAACATTCTGATCTTTCTGCTCGGAATCTCCATCCTGATCATCGCCGGCGGCGCGCTTTGGTACATGCTGCAGCAACAATGGGGCCGGCGGCTCGAACAGGCGGTAGCGCCAACTTCAACGCCTGCGCCTGCGCCGGTGACGCCCAAGCCCGCCGAACCCGCGCCTGCCGTGAAACAGGCCGCGCCGGCGCCCTCTGCCGCGCCAGCGGTGCAGCAAGCTCCGCCCCAGCCCGCGCCACAGCCCCAGCCCGCACCACAGCCCCAGCCTGCGCCACAGGCGCAACCTGCGCCCGCGGCAAAGCAGGCCACTGTTCCGCCCGCGCCGCAGCCGCCGGCGATCCGGGAGCCGGAAATGGTTGCCCTGCAGGGCGGCAGCTTTGCGATGGGCAGCAATGACGATGCGTCGGAGCGGCCGATCCACAGGGTGACGCTCAAGCTGTTCTCCATCGGAAAATATCCGGTCACCGTGCGCGAATGGAACGCGTGTGCGGACGCCAAGGCGTGTGGCTTCAAGGCAAGCGGACAGGATGAGGCGCCGGTCACCAATGTGAGCTGGAGCGACGCCAAGCAATATGTGGCCTGGCTCGCCGACGTCTCCAAGAAGCCGTACCGGCTTCCCAGCGAAGCCGAATGGGAATTCGCAGCGCGCGGCGGCACGCAGACGAGGTATTGGTGGGGCGAGCAGATGCAATCGGGCATGGCCCACTGCAAGGACTGCGGCGACGCCGGCACCGAACAGCCCGTGAAGGTCGGCAGCTTCAAGCCTAACCCGCTTGGCCTCTACGACATGGGCGGTGGGGTGGATCAGTGGGTCGAGGATTGCTGGCACAGGACCTACCAGGGCGCGCCAACCGACGGCTCGGCCTGGGTCGGCGGAGACTGCACGTCGCATGTGATCCGCTCCGGCTCCTGGAAGAACGATGCGCGCTATGTGCGGCCGTCCAATCGAGACAGTTACGACACCAATGTCCGCTACCCGACCCATGGTTTCCGGGTCGCGCTGTCACCCTGAATCCGGGAGGACTCATGAAGATCGCCCGCGCCGTCCTGCTTCTGCTGCTGTTTGCCGGGCCCGCCAGTGCGCAGAACAAGCCGGCGCCAAAGGATGCGGTGCTCTATTTCGTCTGGCCGCAGAACGGCACGGTCATCAGGGGCGGCTTCTGGGCCCGGTTCGGCCTGCGCAACATGGGCGTGACCCATGCGGGCGACAACTATCCGAACGCCGGCCATCATCACCTGCTGATCGATGTCAATGAGCCGCTCAATCCCAAGGAACCGATCCCTTCGGACAAGTCACATATGCACTTTGGCGCGGGCCAGACCGAGGCGCGGCTCGAACTGCCGCCAGGCAAGCATACCCTGCAGCTGGTGCTGGGGGATGCCGATCACTATCCCTTCAATCCGCCGGTTGTGTCGGAGAAGATCACGATCACGGTCAGGTAATTGTCGGGTGCCGGGCTTCGCCGTTCGCCGGTGGCGGTCCGGGGGACCCCTTTCTTTTCTCCGTGCCCTGCCTTTTCTTCGTGCCTTGCGCGCCGTCTTTGAGTCGCTTCGCCATCCCGTGTTTGACGAGGCAAAACATCCAGCCAAACCTATCCAAGCCGAGCGCAGGCCGGGCGCATCCGTCTTTGCGGGCAGTCATGCGCGACGATTCTGATTTTTCGGTTTTCTGCCGCGCCCCGATCGACCACAATGAGCCCTACACAAGGCGCGCGCGAACAAGAGCCGCGGGGAGGTGTCCCATGTCCAGCCGATCCATGCCGCGCATCGCCGGCCTCATTTTTGGAATCTTCGTCATGACCAGCAGTTCCGCCGGCGCCGATGCGCTGAAAGATGAAATCGCGCCGACCGGCAAGCTCCGCGTGGCGATCGCGATCAGCCCCGCGGGCGGCGCGTTCTGGTCGACCAGGACCGGGAATGGCTATGCCGGCGTGCCGGTCGATCTCGGGCGGGCGATGGCCGCGCAACTCGGCGTGCCCGTTGAGTATGTCGTGCATAACAATTCCGGCCAGATCGTCGACGCCGTCGGCAAGGGCACCTGGGACGTCACCTTCCTGCCGAAGGACCCCGAGCGCGAGGGGCGGATGTCGTTTGGCCCGATCTATGAGGTCGCCGACGCCACCTACATCGTGAAGCCGGGTTCGACGATCAAGGATTTTGCGGCGCTCGATCAGCCAGGCGTCAAGGTCGCCGCCGTCAACAACACCACGACCATGCGCGGCGCCATTGCGCATCTGAAGAACGCGAAGGTCACCGGCTATCAGACCTATGACGAAATATTCAACCTGCTCAAGAACGGCGAGATCGATGCGTTCGCGCTGTCGCGCGACCAGCTCAACGCCATGGCGGCGAAGATTCCTGGCACACACGTGCTGGACGAGACATTCAAGCAGACGGTGACGGCGGTTGCCGTGCCGCCGAACCGTCCGCAGTCGCTGGCGTTCGTGGTGAAATTCATGACGGACGCCGCGAGCAACGGTATGCTGCGCAAGGCCTATGACGACAACGGGCTGAAGGACCGGCCGATCCGGACGCAGGCGAAGTAAGTCACTTCGGTCTCCGAGCGTCGGCGGACTCCCGACCCTGCGAAGCTTGCGGAGATAACCTGCTCACTCCGTGCGCGCCATGCGCCTGGCCATGTCGCCGGAAGTTCGCATACCGTGCCTTCGGAGCAGCCCAAAGCTTGCGACAACGCTAGGGCACAGCACCGGGCAATTTGTGGACAGGAGGCAGTCTGCGGGCGCCTCCTCGCCCTCTTCGGCGCCGCAAGTGCTCCTTGATGAGCCCGTCGCTCTTGTTCGTCGCGCGCGATGCAATCGGCTCCATGCCGCTGTAAGCAATCCAGCTTTCCTGTCGTGGCGCGGGAATCGGGATTGGTCCGCGGAGCCTGTCACTCAGGCGCGTTCGCGCGACCCGTTGGCTTGCCGTTAGGGGGTGAGAGTTGTGCTTGCCTTCATGAATTGACGTGCACGAAATCGCGCAGCAGCGGATAGATCTCGTTCTGCCAGCGCTTTCCGGAGAACACGCCGTAATGGCCGACGCCGGCCTGCATGTGATGCACCTTGCGATAGGCGCGCACGCCGGTGCAGAGGTCCTGCGCCGCCAGCGTCTGGCCGATCGAGCAGATGTCGTCCTTCTCGCCTTCTACGGTCATCAGCCCCATGCGCCGGATCGCCGCCGGGTCCACCTTGCGGCCGCGATGCATCAGTCTTTTCTGCGGCAGCCGATGCTCCTGGAAGACGTCGCGCACGGTCTCGATGTAGAATTCCGCCGGCAGGTCCATGACCGCGAAATACTCGTCATAGAAGGTCTTGATGACCTCGGCCTTTTCCTTTTCGCCTCTGGCGATGTGATGGGCGAGGTCCATGTGCTGCTTGATGTGGCGCTCGAGATTCATGGAAACGAATGCGGTGAGCTGCACGAATCCGGGATAGACCTTGCGGAGCGCACCCTTGCACTGCACGGGGACGTAGTTGATCAGATTGCGCTCGAACCAGCCGATCGGCTTGCTCTTGGCGAATTCGTTGACCTTGGTCGGCTGGAGGCGCGTGTCGATCGGGCCCGCCATCAGGGTCAGTGTCGCCGGGCGCGCGGGGTGGTCGTCCTCGCACATGATCGCGGCCGCCGCCAGCGCCGACACCGAGGGCTGGCAGATCGCCACCATGTGCGCGCGCGGTCCGAGCTTGTCCATGAAGGTGATGAGATGGTCGGTGTAATCCTCGAGGCCAAAGCGGCCGCGGCCAACGGGAATGTCGCGCGGGTTGTGCCAGTCGGTGATGTAGACGTCGTGGTCTTGCAGCAGCGTTTTCACGGTGCTGCGCAGGAGCGTGGCGAAATGGCCGGACATCGGCGCAACCAGCAGGAGCCGCGGCTGTTCGGGTCCGTCTTCCTTCTTGAAGTGCAGCAGTGAGCCGAACGGGGTCGCGAAGGCGACTTGCTCGGAGACGGCGAACTCGCGGTTGCCGACCATGACGGTGCCGATGCTGTAGTCCGGCCGGGTATAGGTGAGCGATGTGCGTGAGATCAGTTCCAGCGCTGCCGCCAGCCTGCCGAACAGCCCGTCGGAGACGCCTTGCGGCAACAGGTTGAGATATTTCAGCGCATGGGCGGCGCCAGACCGCCATGGCCCGGTGAGGTCCATGTGGTTCTCAAAGGCCTGGTACATCATTGACATCATTCACTTCCGCCCCCGGCCTCATGGCCATGCAATATCGGAGCCAAGGCGGCGGCCGCAGGCTCGCCAAACTGGCACGTCGCTTGCTGCAAATTTGCCGGAATCCGGGCTAGTCCGGTTGGGCGCGTGCTCGCTCTATGGCGGCATCGTAGCTTGCCGTTCGGACTGGCCATGTAGCGTGCGAGGGGAGGGCCGATGGCAACGACCACATTGACCATCAGCAGCAAGAACTACTCATCATGGTCCCTGCGCGGCTGGCTGCTTGCCAAGTTCGCCGGCCTCGAGTTCGAGGAAATCGTCGTCGCTCCCGACGATGCTTCGGCCCGCGCCGAAATCCTGCTGCTGTCGTCGTCGATCCTCGTTCCGTGCCTGCGCCACGAGGGCGCCACGGTCTGGGACACGCTGGCGATCGCCGAATATCTCAACGAGATCTGCCCCGGCGCCGGGCTCTTGCCTGAAGACCGCGTGCAGCGCGCCTATTGCCGCTCGATCTGCGGCGAGATCCATTCCGGCTTCACCACGCTGCGCGCTTCGCTGCCGGTCAATCTCAAGGGGCATTTTCCCGGCTTCAAGATCTGGTCGCGCGCGCAGGCCGACATCGATCGCGTCTGCACCATCTGGCGCGAGTGCCTCGCCGGATCCGGCGGGCCGTTCCTGTTCGGCGAGGGGCGCACCATGGCGGATGCGATGTATGCGCCGGTGGTGACGCGCTTCATGACGTATGACGTCAAGCTCGGGCCGGACCTTGCGGCCTATGCGAACACCATCATGACCATGCCGGAAATGGAGGAATGGATCGACGCCGCGCGCGCCGAGCCAGCCGACATCGAGGAGCTCCAGGTCGAATATTAGGCAGGCCTGCCCGCGCCTTGTCCGATTGACCCGCGCGCGGCGAGCAGTTTGCCTGACGCGTGTGCCATTCGCAGCCGCCGCTGGCGTTTGGCCGCGCAGGCGCAGCCCGCGGGTTCGCGTTCAACTGATTGACTTTGCAGCCTGGACGGCCGGCATGTCGCAATCGCCGCCGAGCTGGCGCGATTTTCGCATGACAACGGCTAGCTGTGACCGCAACGATGCGCCGCTGCCGAAAATTTGGACGCTTCGCCTCTCTTTGCGCGTTCACGAACCGAGAACCATGGAGGCGTCAATGGGCAAGCTCGCGGCCGTCAGCAAGTTCTCGCACGTCCAACCACGCCTCGCGGCATGGAGGTGATCGCCATGTCGTCACCGGAGGAATTAACTCTTGTCGTCGGCCGCTGGCTGGGGCTCGTCGTGGCGCTCCTGCATCTAGTGCGCCGCTTCAAGGCGGCGCCGACATCTAGCCGTGAACAAGCGAGTACGGCGCCCGGTCGCTGATTCGGGCGTGGTTTGTTCGAGGCGCGTTCCAAACATTAAGAAACCGCGCGCCTGCGTCGCGTTTTGACACAGGCGCGCTTTTTTCATGCCGCGCCCGGCTCTCTGACGCGCGGCCGTCGCCAGCCGATCACCGTTGCCTCGACGGCGTCACCGGATTCGTCATTGTGCCAGCGGCCGTCAAAAAAACGACAGGCGAACGGCAATTGATATGTCCCGCTGTGATCTTCGCAGAGCACCTCGACTGGAAGTTCCGGCGGAGGTGCGCCAAATCCATCGAATTGAGCCAGCCGCTTTTCCCGCGTTGCCATTTGTCATCCTATCCACTCTTCGAAACAAATTTCGGACGACCGCCCAGCCCGGGTTCCCGACCCTTCCTCTGGATCACCCACCCGCAAGCACAGGCGATGAATGCGGTACGAGTGTGGTATCTATGGCGGCGCATGCGTCCTGCGTGCAAATTGGCGTGATCGAGATTTCGAAATGAGGCGTTCATGATGGGCCGGGTCATCATCATTGCCGCAGCTTGCGCGGCGTTCTTCTTGTGGCAGCACCCAGGATACGCCCAGGATGTCCCAGGGATCGAGATTTGTACCGTGGAAAAGACCATGGAGCGGCGCACCTCCTGCCTGCAGAGCAATGTCGATTTCCTTCAGAAGACCATTACGAAACTTTCGCTCGACAACCAGCGCAGGATCGATGCGGCCAATCGTCAGATCGACAGCCTGAAGG